>NZ_BAAALF010000044.1:0-50223 GCF_039528135.1 Kitasatospora nipponensis
CCGTCCGGACCCCGCGCTGGTGACGCTGCTGGCGCGGGCCGCCGGCGCGGTCACCGGGCCGGTGCTGACCGTCTCCACGGTGACCGGCAGCGCGGCGCGCACCGCGGAGCTGGCCGCCCGCCACCCGGGCGTGGTGGCCGAGGCGATGGAGGGGTTCGGCGTGGCCGAGGCCGCCGTGCGGTTCGCGGTGCCGTTCGGCGAGCTGCGGAGTGTCTCCAACACCGTGGGCCCGCGCGACCGGGCCGCCTGGCGGATCGGCGAGGCGCTCGGGGCGCTGGAGCGCGCCTTCGCGGCCCTGCCCTACGACCGGCTGCCGTCCGGCGCACCCGGCACCCCACCGACCCAGTGACCCAGGAGGCCGACGGTGGCTGAGCCGCTGCGGATCGCGTACTCGCCCTGCCCGAACGACACCTTCGTCTTCCACGCCTGGACCCACGGCCTGCTGCCGGGCAGTGAGGCGCCCGAGGTGCTCTTCGCGGACATCGACGTCACCAACGGGCTCGCCGAGCGGGCCGAGCTGGACGTGCTCAAGATCAGCTACGGCGCGCTGCCCTGGGTGCTGGACGAGTACGCGCTGCTGCCCTGCGGCGGAGCGCTGGGGCGCGGCTGCGGCCCGCTGGTGCTGACCCGCCCCGACACGCCCGCCGACCTCAGCGGGCGGACCGTCGCGGTGCCCAGCGAGCGCTCCACCGCCTACCTGCTCTTCCGGCTCTGGGCGGCCGGCGCGGTGCCCGGCGGGCTGGGGCGGATCGTGGTGCTGCCGTTCCACGAGATCATGCCGGCGGTGCGCGACGGCCGGGTGGACGCCGGACTGGTGATCCACGAGGCCCGCTTCACCTACCAGCGCTACGGGCTGGTCAGGCTCGCCGACATGGGCGAGGCGTGGGAGCGCGAGACCGGCCTGCCGATCCCGCTCGGCGCGATCGTGGCCCGCCGCTCCCTGGGCGCCGCGCGGCTGCGCGAGCTGGCGGCGACCGTGCGCGGCTCGGTCGAGGCCGCCTGGGCCGATCCCGCCGCCTCCCGCGACTACGTGCTGGCGCACGCCCAGGAGATGGACCCGGCCGTCGCCGACCAGCACATCGAGCTGTACGTCAACGCCTTCACCGCCGACCTCGGCGAGGACGGCTACGCGGCGGTGCGCGCGCTGCTGACCCGGGCGGCCGCCGAGGGTCTGGTCCCGGCCGTCGAGCCGGACGCGCTGGCCTTCCCGTGACGGACCGCGGTCCGCTGCGGGAGGGCCGGCGCGTGCGGTCCCGGCGTCAGACGTCGAACTGGTCGGCCACCGCGCGCAGCGCGGCCGCCAGCGTCGGGCCGGAGGGCTTGGCCGGGTAGCGGCCGTGCTGCAGGCCGGGCAGCACGGCGTCCAGCATGGTGATCAGGTCCTGGACGATCGGCGCCATGTCGTCGGCGCTGCGCCGCTGCGCGGCCGCCACCGAGGGCAGCGCGTCCAGCAGGGTGATCCCCATCGCCTGGTCGCCGCGGTGCCCCGCGACCACCCCGAACTCCACCCGCTGCCCCGGCTTGAGCGCGCTCACCCCGGCGGGCAGGGCCTTGCTGTGGACGAAGACGTCGTCGCCGTCGTCGCGCGACAGGAAGCCGAACCCCTTCGTCTCGTTGAACCATTTGACCTGGCCGGTGGGCATCTCGACTGTCCTCGGTGTGGGTGTGGAGGCACCCCGGAGCGTTCCGGGGAACCGTGGCTGGATGACGTGGTGCGGGTGGCGCGTCCGCGCGACCGGCGGGGGTCGCGGATCGGACGGCGGCAGCGGTCGGGCCGTGGAACGGCGGTGCGCCGCCGGGGGCTAACGACCGCTCAGGGGTTTCACTCGCACGCGCCCGGGGGTTTCAGTCCGGCTCTGGCGAGGGGGGCCGGCACGCAGGTGGCGCGGCCGGATCGCGACGCGGCACCGTCCACTGGCTCACACCCCCTGACCGGAAACGGGGTCGGGCGACCCCGTGCGAAACCTGCATACCCCCGCCACCCGGAGTCCGAAACTCCCTGTCCCCGGGAAACCGCAGGCAGTGACGGAGGCGACATCCGGGCTGGTGGCAAGGGCGTCGGCGAGGGGCCGCGCGGTGGCGGCCGGCGGCCGATCCGTGCGCCTTCGCCGCTTCTGCGACACTGGAGCGTCGCATGGGTGGGTCGTCGTCGAGGAGTCCGTGGTGAGCAGCAGCAACGAGTCGGGCGAGCGCCTGGTACGGATCGGCGCCGTGGTCTTCGCCGTGGGCATGCTGGCCACTGTCGCCACCTTCGTCCCGCTCTTCTTCCACCTCACGCCGCTGCCGACCCCGGCCTACTTCGCGAGCATGCTGATGCCGCTGGGCTTCCTGCTGGCGCTGGCCGGCCTCTTCCGCTCGGCCCGCGCCCAGCGCCGGCGGGCCGACGCCCCGACCGGCTGAGTCCCGACCGGCCGCGTCGCGACCGGGTGCGGCCGGCCCGCCTCAGCCCGGCTGCGCGGTGAGCCGGTAGTCGGCCAGCCACTGCGGGAAGGCCGTCAGGTCGGCGAGCACCACGTCCGCGCCGGCCTCGGTGAGCGCGTCGGCGGCGTACGGGCCGGTGGCCACCGCCACCGCCACCGCGCCGGCCGCCCGGGCGCCGACGATGTCGCCGAGGTGGTCGCCGACGTAGACGCTCGCCCCGTGCTCGCGCAGCGCCGCCCCCTTGGTCTCGGCCCACAGGTCGCCCACCAGCGCGTCGTAGGCGATGCCCGCGTGCTCCAGGTGCAGCCGCGCGTTGGGCTCGTACTTGCCGGTGATCACCGCGACCCGGCCGCCCGCCGCCCGCACCGCCTCCACCGCCTCCAGCGCGCCGGGCAGCGGCACGGTCGGCGCGAAGGCGTGGTCGCGGTAGATCGCCCGGTAGCGGTCGGCGACGGCCGGCACCTGCTCGGCGGGGAACCAGTTCACCAGCTCGTCGGCCAGCGGCGGACCCAGCCGGCTGACCACCAGGTCGGCGTCGATCCGCACCCCGGTCTCCTCGGCGAGCACCAGGTAGGTCGCCCTGATGCCGGGACGGGTGTCCAGCAGGGTCATGTCGAGGTCGAATCCGACGGTGAACGGGACGGGCGCGCTGGTCGCAGACATGGGGCCAGCGTAACGAGCGCGTCGACGCCGATGATCTGCCCGGCATACCGACATAGCACGCATCTGCGACATATGCTCCCCCTGACCGCCAGTCAGGGAGACCCATGCACCGTCAGCTGTCGCGCCGGGCCGTGCTGGGCGCGGTGGCCGCCACCCTCGGCGCCTGCACCCGGACACCGGGGACCGTCCCGCCGCTGGGGGCACCCACCCCGCCCGTACCGAGCGCCACCGTCACCGCGGCCACCGGCGCCGTGACCGTCCCGGGCGCACCGCTGCGGGTGGCCGTCCTGGACACCGCCGAGCTCGACTCGGCGATGACGCTGGGCCTGACCCCGGTCGCCGCCTGCCGGGCCGCGGCCGACCGCGCCCTGCCCGGCTACTGGCCGGACTCCCGGCTCGGCTCGGTGGTCGGGGTCGGCGCGGTCGCCGCCCCCGACCTGGCGCGGCTGCGGGCGCTGCGCCCCGAGCTGATCCTGAGCAGCGTGCTGCGCGACGGCGACCGCCTGGACGCCCTGCGCGCGATCGCCCCCACCGTGCTCAGCGGCACCACCGGCTACCCGTGGAAGGACAACTTCCAGCTGCACGCCAAGGCGCTGGGCCGCCAGGCGCAGGCCGACGCGGTGGTCGCCGGCTACCGCGCCAGGCTCGCCCAGGTCTCCCGCGCCCTGGGCGGCACCGGAGCCACCGCGGGCCGCCGGGTCAGCCTGCTGCGCTTCGTGCCGGGCGGCCGGATCCGGCTGTACGGGCGGCTGAACTTCCTCGGCACGATCCTGGCCGACCTCCAGCTCGGGCGCCCGGACGCGCAGAACGTCGACCAGTTCGACGTCGAGGTCACCCCCGACCAGCTCGGCGGCGCCGACGGCGACCTGCTGCTCTACGCGGTCCACGGCGACGCGGACGCCGCCGGGGCGAACGCGGTGCTCGGCGGCCCGGCCTGGCGCGAGCTGGCGGCCGTCCGGGCGCACCGGGCCTTCCAGGTGGACGACCAGCTCTGGTTCGAGGGCATCGGCTACACCGGCGCCGGCCTGGTGCTGGCCCAACTGCAGCACTTGCTCGGCGCCTGAGTGCGGCTGGGGTGCGCCCGGTGACCACCTCCGCGCCCTTGTGACGCGCACCACACGGGGACCACCATGGCGGTATGACGAACACTCAGACCCGAGGTGAGTCACCGGCCGACTCCGCAGCGGCCGCCCGCCGCCGCAAGGCGGCCCTGGCCCACACCTTCTCGCTCGCCGCCGAGGAGTACGACGAGGCCAACGGCGGCTTCTTCAATCCGATCGGCGCCCGGCTGGCCCGCCTCGCCGGCCTGCGCCCCGGCGACCGGGTGCTGGACGTCGGCTGCGGCCGCGGCGCGGTGCTCTTCGCCGCGCTCGCCGAAGTCGGCCCCGAGGGCTACGTGGCGGGCATCGACCTGGCTCCCGGCATGGTCCGGGCGACCGCCGCGCAGGCGGCCGGACGCGGCCTGCGCAACGTCAGCGTCCGGGTCGACGACGCGGAGTCGCTGGGCTTCCCGGACGCCTCCTTCGAGGCCGCCCTCTCCTCGTGCGCGGTGATCTTCACGCCCGATCCGGCCGCGGCGCTGGCCTCGCTGCACCGGGTGCTGGTGCCCGGCGGGCGGTTCGGCTTCACCGCCTTCGGCGCGGACGAACCGGGCTGGGAGCGGCCGGGGGCCGCGCTCAACGCCTTCCTGCCGCCGTCGGCCGCGCGCCGCCGGCAGAGCCGGGCGGCCCGCTTCAACGAGTTGGGCCGCAGCCCCGAGGAGGCCGCCGAACTGCTGCACCGGGCCGGCTTCACCGACGTCCGCACCGTCGAGCACCCGGCCGCCACCCACTACCCGGACGCCACCGCCTGGTGGCGCTCGCTGCACGCGGGCGGCTGGCGCGGGGTGCTGGACGCGATCCCGGCCGAGCAGTTGGAGGCGGCCCGCAGGGCCGCGCTGGCGGAGCTCGCCCCGCTCGCCGGACCGGACGGCGGCCTGGTGCGGCGCACCGCGATCCGCTACACGACGGCGCTGCGCGACTGAGCGTCCGGTCCGACGTCCGCCGTGCGGGCGCGCCGGCCCAGCAGCGCGGTCCTGGCCCTCAGCAGCAGCGGGGTCAGCCCGTACACCACCACCGGCACGACGATCAGCGTGAGCACCAGGGTGCGCACGTAGAGCGGCAGTCGGGTGGTGTGCGGGCCGATCAGGGCGAGCGTCACGGTGATCGTGGGGTAGACGGCGAGCCAGGTGATCACGGCGCGGTGGTGCACGGTGGGAACGGACATCACAGACCCCCGGGGGCAGCGGGCCGGGGCCAATCCCCAACCGCTTGGTTGGAGTCTGCCACAGTCGTCGGGCAGACTCCAACGAATTGGTTGGGGATTGCCGTAGGGTGGACCCATGGCATGGGACACCGAGAGGACCAAGCAGCTGCTGCTGGACGCGGCCGTCCAGGAGTTCGCCGAGTACGGCCCCGAGGGCGCGCGGGTGGACCGGATCGCCAGGCTCGCCGGCGTCAACAAGGAGCGGATCTACCAGTACTTCGGCAACAAGGAGCAGCTCTTCGGCCACGTCATCGACCAGGAGCTGGCCAAGGTGATGGCCGTCGCCTCACCGGCGCCGGAGAACTGCGCGGACCTCGGCGAGTTCGCCGGGCAGCTCTTCGACTGGCACGCCGCCAACCCGACCTTCCTGCGGCTGCTGCGCTGGGAGGGCCTGCTGGTCCAGGAGCAGCCCACCGCCCAGGACGCCACCCGCGCCGCGTACTACGCCGAGCGGGTCGCCGCGATCGCCCGGGCCCAGCACACCGGCGCGATCGGCGGCGAGCTGCCCCCGCAGCACCTGCTCTACGGCGTCTTCGCGCTCTCCGCCTGGTGGTTCGCCGCGCCCAAGGTGATCGCCATGGTGATGTCCGGGCTGCCGCAGGACGACCACGCCAGCCGGCGTGCCGCCCTGGTCACCATGGCCCGCCGACTCGGCGCGGTCACCCCTGAGCCGCCCGCCGCCGCAGGGTGAGGGCCAGCAGGAAGACGGCGGAGAGCGCGGCGGCCAGCCGCAGCACCCCCGGCAACGCGGCGACGGTGGCGTGGGTGAGCGGCGCGCCCTGGGCCAGCGGCGCGCCCCAGCGGTGCTGCGCCCGTCCCCAGAACCAGAGGGTGGAGCCGGTCATGCAGACCATCGGGACCCCGAAGACCGCGAACTTCTTGGCCAGGTCGCCCAGCGCCTGCGAGAAGTAGGTCAGCACCCAGCCGGCCGCCAGGACCGGGATCAGCCCGGTGACCGTGCCGCCGACCAGCACCAGGGCCGCCAGCAGCAGCAGCGGCGAGGGCCGGCGGCCCGTCAGCGGACCGCGCGGGCGGCCGACTGCCGCGCCGGGCTCGGCCACCGGCTGCGGTGCGCCTCGCCGTCGCCACCGGCGCCGGCCGGGGACCGGCGCGGCCTGTCCCACCGGCTCGTCCTGGTCGGCCTCATCGGCCGCCGGCTCCGGCGGCAGCGTGTCGTCGGGCGGGTAGCTGATCGACACCTCGCTCCAGCCGGGGAAGTCGGCGAGCGTCGGCGGCCGGACCGGGCCGTCCTCGTCCAGCACGGGCGAGGCCGGCGCGATCAGCCACGCCGCGGCGGCGGCCGCCGGCTCGACCGGGCGGTCCGGGCCGGATCCCGGTGCGGGCGCCGGCCGCTTGCGGAAGATCGAACGCGCGCCCGACTGGCGGGGCACCTCGGGTCCCGCCGCGGCACCCGGCGCGGGCCCACGGCCGGGCCGTGCGAGGGGCGGTGGCGGCACCGAGCGGTGCACGGCCGGCTCCGCCAGGTACACCCCGTCCTCCCCGGGCTCCCGGTCGGGCGGCTGACCGCCGGGCGGGGTGCCCAGCACCCGCCAGGGCCCGTCCACCCGCCACCACTCGCCGCCCGACAGCCCGCCGGTCAGCCCCGCGCCGGACCCGCCCGGCGCCCGGCCGGACCCCTCCGACCGGTCCGGACCCGGCCCGCCCGACCCTGCACCCGCCATCGCCCGCCACCCTGTTCCGCGCTCCAGGCCCCACCGTCCGCTGACGCTACCGACTGGCGTCCAGCCGCGCGAGCCCCATCCGCCCTATGCCCAGGGCGCCCCCGCGCCACCCTCGCCACCTGCCCGAAACCGGATCCGCCGGTCCGTGGTCAGCCCGGGGACACTCACGCCGACTACTCTGGATCGGATGACCACCGAGCCGAACGGACAGCCCGGCAGGGCCCGCACCCTTGCCGAAGAGCTCCGCGCCCGCAGCGACCAGGCGATCGCCACCCTGCTGCGGCTGCGCCCCGATCTGCTCAACCCCGTGCCCACCGACCTGACCCAGCTCGCCGCCCGGCTCTCCAGCCGGGCCTCGGCGCTGCGCGCGCTGGAACGGCTGGACCGCTTCACGCTGCAGGTCGCCGAGGCGCTGGCGGCCGCGCCGGACGGCTGCCCCGACACCGTGCTGCGCGACCTGCTGGCCGGTCCGGCCCGGGTCAAGGCGCACCCCGCCGCCGAGCCGGTGAGCCGGCCGGCGGTGATCGCGGCGCTGCCGGCGGCGCTGGCCGCGCTGCGCGAGCGCGCCCTGCTCTGGGGTCCGGACTCGGCCCTGCGCCTGGTCATCGCGGTGCGCGAGGCGCTGGCCCCCACCAGCCTCTCCCCCGGCGGCACCCAGCTGGGCCCCACGCTCGGCGAGGCCACCCTGGGGATGTCCCCGGCCCGCCTGCAGCAACTGCTGGCCGGCGCGGGCCTGGGCGGCACCGCCGACCCGGTCACCGCCGTCGCCGCGCTGAGCGCCCTGTTCACCGACCGCAAGCGGTGCGCCGCCCTGCTCGCGCAGGCGCCGCCGGCCGCCCTCGGGGTCCTCGACAAGCTGGTCTGGGGCCCGCCGACGGGCACCGTCCCGGACGCCGCCCGCCCGGTCACCGCCACGGAGGCGCGCAGCCCCGTCGACTGGCTGCTGGCCCGCGGCCTGCTGCTGCCCTCCGGCGCCGGCACCGTGGTGCTGCCCCGCGAGCTGGCCCTGTACCTGCGCGGCGGGCGCAGCCACCAGCGGGTGGAGCCCACCGCCCCCGCGCTGGTCGCCACCGTCGAGCGCGACCCGCAGACGGTGGACCGGGCGGCCGCCGGGCAGGCGTACACCGCGGTGCGCACCATCGAGGAGCTGCTCGACCTCTGGGGCCTGCAGCCGCCGCCCGTGCTGCGGGCCGGCGGGGTCGGCGTCCGTGACCTCAAGCGGGCCGCGCTGGCTCTGGAGACCGGCGAGAGCCAGGCCGCCTTCTGGCTCGAACTGGCCTACTGCGCGGGCCTGCTGGCCCCCGACGGGGAGAGCGGGGAGTCCGCCGCGCGGACCGGCGAGGTCTGGGCGCCGACCCCCGCCTACGACCTGTGGCTGCAGCAGCCGGTGGCCGAGCGCTGGACCGTGCTGGCCCGGGCCTGGCTGGCCGCCAGCCGGGTGGCCGGCCTGGTCGGCGCGCCCGACGGCAAGGGCAAGCCGCGCGCCGCGCTCGGCCCCGAGCTGGACCGGGTGCCCGCCCCCGCCACCCGGCGCGCCGTGCTCAGCCTGCTCGCCGCGCTGCCGCCCGGCTCGGTGGCCGACGCGGCCGTCCTGCTGCCCGTCCAGCGCTGGACCCGCCCGCTGCGCGGCGGCGCGGTGGGCCCCGACGGGCTGGACCTGCGCGAGCACCTCACGCACTGGACGCTGGCCGAGGCCGAGCTGCTCGGCGTGACCGGGCGCGGCGCGCTCGCCGGGCACGCCCGCGCCCTGCTGGCGGGCCAGGATCCGGCGCCCGCGCTGGACCCGCTGCTGCCGCAGCCGCTGGACCACGTGATCCTGCAGCCCGACCTGACCGCGATCGCCCCCGGGCCGCTGCTCACCCCGCTGGCCCAGGCGCTGTCGCTCTGCGCCGACATCGAGTCCAAGGGCGGCGCGACGGTCTACCGGTTCACCGCCACCTCGGTGCGCCGCGCCCTGGACGCCGGGCGCACCGCCGCCGACCTGCACGCCTTCCTGGAGCAGCACTCGCGCACCCCCGTCCCGCAGCCGCTCGGCTACCTGATCGACGACGTGGCCCGGCGGCACGGCGTGCTGCGGATCGGCGCCGCCTCGGCCTACCTGCGCTGCGACGACCCGGCGCTGCTGGCCGAGGTGCTCGCCGACCGGCGGGCGGCCGAGCTGCGGCTGCGGCTGCTGGCCCCCACCGTGCTGGCCGCCCAGGCCGCGCCCGACACGGTGCTCTCGGTGCTGCGCGCGATGGGCTACGCGCCGGCCGCCGAGTCCGCCGAGGGCGACCTGGTGATCACCCGCCCCGACAGCCACCGCACCCCGCCGCGCACCGCGCCGGTGCCGGTCGCCGACGGGCCCACCGGCCCCGACGACGTGCTGCTCGGCGCCGCCGTCAAGGCGATCCGGGCCGGCGACCGGGCCGCCACCGCGACCCGGCGCGAGACGGTGGCCGGCCCCGCGGCCGGCCGCACCGAGCAGGCCCAGGCCCGCACCGACACCCGGCACCTGCCGCGCACGGCCGCCGCCGACACGCTGGCCGCGCTGCAGACCGCCGTGCTGCTCGGCGAGCGGATGTGGATCGGCTACATCAACGCCGAGGGCCTGGCCTCGCAGCGGGTGGTCGACCCGGTGAAGGTCGAGGGCGGCTACGTCACCGCCTACGACCACCACGCCGAGAAGCTCAACACCTTCGCGCTGCACCGGATCACCGGCGTCGCCGAGCTCGACGAGGACTGAGGACGAGGCCGGCAGGCTCCGGCGGACGGTGACGGGCGGACGGTGACGGGCGGACGGTTACAGGCCGCCGCCGGTCAGCCCCGAGGCCGCCGTGCCGGTCCCGCTGCTGGTGGCCCCGCCGGTCGCGCCGCCGACGGCGGTGCCCAGGACGTCCTGCACCCGGTCGAGCACCGGACGGCCGGACTCCCGGGTGCTCGGCGGGCCGGACTGGGCCAGGCCCTCCGCGTGCGCCGCGGGCGCGGCCAGTGAGGCGGCCACCCCGACCACCAGGGATCCGACGGCGAGCATGCTGCGCTTCTTCATACCTGACCCAACGACAGCCGCCCCGATACGTCACCCATCCGCCTCAACGCACCCGGCCGGCGACGTAGGCTCGGCGCATGGAGATCGCAGAGCTCGCCCCGGGGATCCGCTGGGCCGTCACCGACCGGCTCGGCGGCGTGAGCCGGCCCCCGTACGCCTCGCGCAACCTCGGCTTCGGTACCGACGACCGGCCCCAGGACGTCCGGCGCAACCGGGAGTTGACCGCCGCGGAACTCGGCCTCGACCCGGACCGGGTGGTCTGGATGCGCCAGGTGCACAGCGCCACCGTGGCCCGGGTGAGCCGGCCCTTCGGCGCCGAGGCGCCCGGGCTGGACGCGGTCTTCACCACCGAGCCCGGCCTCGCGCTGGCCGCGCTGGGCGCCGACTGCGCCACCGTGCTGCTGGCCGACCCCGTGGCCGCGATGGTCGGCGCCGCGCACTCGGGACGGGTCGGCACGCTCGGCGGGGTGGTGCCCGCGCTGGTCGCGGCGATGGCCGAAGCCGGCGCCGAGCCCGCCCGGATGACCGCCCTGGTCGGGCCGATGGCCTGCGGGCGCTGCTACGAGGTGCCGGCGGCCATGCGCGAGGAGGCGGTCGCCGCCCTGCCGCAGACCGGCTCCACCACCCGCCGCGGCACCCCGGCCCTGGACCTGCGCGCGGGCATCGGCGCGCAGCTCGCCACCGCCGGCGTGGGCACCGTGCGCCACGACGACCGCTGCACCATCGAGGACGGCGCGCTCTTCTCGCACCGCCGTGACCAGCCCACCGGCCGGTTCGCCGGCTACGTCTGGCTGACCGGCTGAACCCGGCCCACCGACCGCGATCCCGCGCTCCCCCGCGGAAGCCCCGCCGATGCGCGACACTGGAGGGTCTGCGCCTGACCCTATGGAGGACTGCTCAACGTGAACGACGGGCCCCTGATCGTCCAAAGCGACAAGACTCTCCTGCTGGAGATCGACCACCCCAAGGCCGCCGACTGCCGGCGCGCCATCGCGCCGTTCGCGGAGCTGGAGCGGGCGCCCGAGCACGTGCACACCTACCGGGTGACGCCGCTGGGCCTGTGGAACGCGCGGGCCGCCGGGCACGACGCCGAGCAGGTGGTGGACGCGCTGGTCAACTACTCGCGCTACCCGGTGCCGCACGCCCTGCTGGTGGACGTGGCCGACACCATGGCGCGCTACGGGCGCCTGCAGCTGAGCAAGCACCCCGTGCACGGCCTGGTGCTCACCACCACCGACCGCCCGGTGCTGGAGGAGGTCCTGAAGTCCCGGAAGATCATGCCGCTGGTCGGCAACCGGGTCGACCCGGACACCGTGATGGTGCACCCCTCCGAGCGCGGCCAGATCAAGCAGGTGCTGCTCAAGCTCGGCTGGCCGGCCGAGGACCACGCCGGCTACGTGGACGGCGAGGCGCACCCGATCGACCTGGAGCAGGACGGCTGGCACCTGCGGCCCTACCAGCAGCAGGCCGTGGAGGGCTTCTGGCACGGCGGCAGCGGCGTGGTCGTGCTGCCCTGCGGCGCGGGCAAGACGCTGGTCGGCGCGGCGGCGATGGCCGAGGCCAAGTCGACCACGCTGATCCTGGTCACCAACACCGTCTCGGCCCGGCAGTGGAAGCACGAGCTGGTCAAGCGGACCTCGCTGACCGAGGACGAGATCGGCGAGTACAGCGGCACGAGGAAGGAGATCCGCCCGGTCACCATCGCCACGTACCAGGTGATGACCACCAAGCGGAAGGGCGTCTACGCCCACCTCGAGCTCTTCGACGCCCGCAACTGGGGCCTGGTGGTCTACGACGAGGTGCACCTGCTGCCCGCGCCGGTCTTCAAGTTCACCGCCGACCTGCAGGCCCGCCGCCGGCTGGGCCTGACCGCGACCCTGGTGCGCGAGGACGGCCGCGAGGGCGACGTCTTCAGCCTGATCGGCCCCAAGCGCTTCGACGCGCCGTGGAAGGAGATCGAGGCGCAGGGCTACATCGCGCCCGCCGACTGCTGCGAGGTGCGGGTCACCCTGAGCGACTCCGAGCGCCTGGCCTACGCCACCGCCGAGCCGGAGGAGCGCTACCGCTTCTGCTCGACCACCGCGACCAAGCGCCGGGTGGTGGAGTCGCTGGTCAAGAAGCACGCCAAGGACCAGACGCTGATCATCGGGCAGTACATCGACCAGCTGGACGAGCTGGGCGAGGTGCTGAACGCCCCGGTGATCAAGGGCGAGACCAGCAACGCCCAGCGCGAGAAGCTCTTCGAGGCCTTCCGGTCCAAGGAGATCAGCGTGCTGGTGGTCTCCAAGGTGGCGAACTTCTCCATCGACCTGCCGGAGGCGACCGTCGCCATCCAGGTCTCGGGGACCTTCGGCTCGCGCCAGGAGGAGGCCCAGCGCCTGGGCCGGGTGCTGCGCCCCAAGGCGGACGGGCACTCGGCGCACTTCTACTCGGTGGTGGCCCGCGACACGGTCGACCAGGACTTCGCCGCCCACCGGCAGCGCTTCCTGGCCGAGCAGGGGTACGCCTACCGGATCATCGACGCCGACGACGTCTGACGACGTCCGGCGCGGGGCTAGAGCTTGACGCCGTCGCGGCCGAGGAAGACCACGCGCGCGGCGGTGTCGAGCGCGATGCCGACGTTGCGGACCGCGGTGGTCAGGGGCTTGCGGCGGCGGGGGCGCTCCAGCTGGGTGGCGCCCGCGGGAGGGGTGGACAGGGACTCGGTGGTGGTGCGCGCCCGGGGGGTCTTGGCCGCTGCCGGGGGCGCCGTGAGGTGAACGGTGCTCATGGGTTCCACGGTAGTTTTCGCCGGGCCCGGACACATCGGTCCAAGGACCCCTGTTCCATCCGGCGAAGTCGTCCTGCGGGCGTACGCTCCCCCACCCGCCCCCTACGGCCGTCCCCTACGGCGGTGGGCGCGGTGCGGGGCCGGCGCGGCGGCGCACCGCGGATCCGGCCCGGGGAAATCCGTTCGCGCGGGCACCGCCCGGGGTCTAAGCTGTCCGGTCTTGCCCCCTCCCGAACCGTGGTGCCGCTCGTGGCAGCCGTGGGAGGCCCTGACCGCTCGGCAACCGGCCAGGTTTCCTCACCGTGAGCTACGACGAGACCGCCGCGACCGTGCACCGGCGCGGCCGGGAAGGTTCGCTGTGCACTCCCCCGCCACCCCCGACGCCGCCGACCCCCTGCAGCGCGAGCGCGACCACCTCTCCTCCTCGCGCGCCGCCCTGCGCGCCATGCGCGAGGACGCGCAGTCCCTGGACATCTCCGACGTGGCCGGCAGCTGGGTCACCGCCGCCGTCCTGCACAACCAGATCCAGCGGCGGATCGCCGCGCTGGCCGACCTCGCGCACACCCCGCTCTTCTTCGGCCGGCTCGACTTCCTGCACGCCCACGTGCCCGACGCCGTGGGCCCGGCCGGCGCGGGTGACACCGCCACCGGCGCCACCCGCGAGCGGTTCTACATCGGACGCCGGCACGTGCACGACGACCAGGGCGACCCGATGGTGATCGACTGGCGCGCCCCGGTCTCGCAGACCTTCTACCAGGCCAGCCGCAAGGACCCGATGGACATCGAGCGGCGCCGTCGCTTCGGTTACACCGGCGGCGAGCTGACCGCGTACGAGGACGAGCACCTGAGCGACCCGGCGGAGGCCGAGAGCGCCTCCGCGCTGCTGGCGGCCGAGATCGAGAAGCCGCGCGTCGGCCCGATGCGCGACATCGTGGCCACCATCCAGCCCGAGCAGGACGAGATCGTGCGCGCCGACGTCGGCGGCACGGTCTGCGTCCAGGGCGCCCCCGGCACCGGCAAGACCGCCGTGGGCCTGCACCGGGTCGCCTTCCTGCTGTACGCGCACCGCGAGCGGCTGGCCAAGGCCGGCACCCTGGTGATCGGGCCGAACACCTCCTTCCTCTCCTACATCGAGCAGGTGCTCCCCGCGCTCGGCGAGCTGGAGGTCGCCCAGGCCACCGTGCAGGACCTGGTGGCGCACGTCGAGGTGCGCGGCCAGGACAGCGCGCAGGCCGCCCGGATCAAGGGCGACGCGCGGATGGCCGAGGTGCTGCGGCGCGCGGTGCGGTCCGGCATCACGCTGCCGGCCGAGCCCTGCGTGGTGGTCCGCGGCTCCCGGCGCTGGCGGGTTCCCGCCTACGAACTGGTGGAGATCATCGAGGAGTTGTCCGCCCGGGAGATCCGCTACGGGGCGGCCATGGAGGCCCTGCCGCAGCGGATCGCGCACGCCGTGCTGCTGAAGATGGAGCAGGGCGGCGAGGCGCCCGACGACCGGGTGCAGGACGCGGTGGCGCGCTCGCCGCAGGTCAAGGCCACCGTCCGGGCCTGCTGGCCGGCCGTGGACCCGGCCAAGCTGGTGCACCGGCTGCTCACCGACCGGGACTTCCTGGCCGCCTGCGCGCAGGACCTGCTGGACGAGCGGGAGCAGGCCGCGATCCTCTGGGCCAAGCCGGGCCGGTCGCTGAAGACCGCGCCGTGGACCGCCGCGGACGCCGTGCTGGTCGACGAGGCCAACGACCTGGTGCGGCGCACCCCCTCGCTCGGCCACGTGGTGCTGGACGAGGCGCAGGACCTCTCGCCCATGCAGTACCGCGCGGTGGGCCGCCGCTGCAGCACCGGCTCGGCCACCGTGCTGGGCGACCTCGCCCAGGGCACCACCCCCTGGGCGACGGCCAGTTGGCCCGAGGCGCTGCACCACCTGGGCAAGCCGGGCGCGCACGTCGAGGAGCTCACCACCGGCTTCCGGGTGCCCGGTGAGGTGATCGCCTACGCCTCGCGGCTGCTGCCCGCGATCGCCCCCGGCCTGGCGCCGGCCACCTCGATCCGTGACGCCGAGGGCTCGCTGACGATCCGTCACACCCCCGACGACCTGGTCGGCTCGGTGGTCGCCGCCTGCCGCGCGGCACTGGCGCACGAGGGCTCCACCGGCCTGATCGTGGCCGACGCGCGCATCGCCCGCTACGAGGCCGCGCTCGCCGGGGAGGGGCTGGACTACCTGACGCCGGGGACCGAGACCACCGCCGAGTCCCGGCTCACCCTGGTGCCGGCCTCGCTGGCCAAGGGCCTGGAGTACGACTACGTGGTCCTGGACGAGCCGGCCGCGGTGGTGGCCGGCGAGCCGGACGAGCGCACCGGGCTGCGCCGGCTCTACGTGGCGCTGACCCGCGCGGTCTCCGGCCTCACGGTGCTGCACGCCGAGCCGCTGCCGGCGCAGCTCGGCTGAGCCGGCCCCCTCCCGCCGCGCGGCAACCGCGCGGCGGGACAGCGCGGTGACCCGCCGGGCCGCACACCAGGCCCGGGCACGCCCAGCTCAGACCCCGATCAGCTCCCGCCACTGCGCCACCTTGGCGGCGTCCACCGGGCTGTCCCAGCCCGCGACCCGGACCGCGCCGCCCACGTGGAAGGCGTCGAAGCCCTCCGCGCGCAGCTCCGGGACGTGCTCGGCGTGCAGGCCGCCACCGATCAGCAGCCGCTGGCGGTAGCCCGGTTCGCCCGCCTTGACCAGCTCGCCGGCCAGCACCTCGCGCCCGGCCGCCACGCCGGCCGCGGCGCCCGAGGTGAGGAAGGTGTCCAGGCCCGGCAGTTCACCGACCGCGGCGCGCACCGCCGAGCGGTCCGCGCTGTGGTCGATCGCCCGGTGGAAGGTCCAGGGGCAGCCCTGGACCGCCTGCGCGAGCGCCCGCACGGCGGGCAGGTCGACGGCGCCCTCGGCGTCCAGGAAGCCGAAGACGAACTCCTCGGCGCCCTCGGCGCGCAGCGCGGCGGTCCGGGTGAGCAGCTCCTCCAGGTCGCCGGGGGTGAAGCCGTCGCGGATCCGCAGCATCACCCGCAGCGGCAGGTCGACGGCCGCCCGGATGGCGGCGAATGCGGCCACCGTGGGGGTGAGCCCGTCGGCGGCCATGTCGGTGACCAGTTCGAGGCGGTCGGCACCGCCGGACTGCGCGGCCTGGGCATCGTGCGCGGTCAGCGCGATGACTTCGAAGATTGGTCTAGACATATCGCTTACCCTGCCACACCACCCGCCCCTGCGGCGAGCCCCCCGTGACCGAAAGACCGGCCCCACCCGCGTGGTGGCGATCGCCCACCCCGACGCCGCGGCCCGCGGCCCGCCGAGGACAATGGCCGCCATGGCGACCGAACCGCATCCCGCGACCGATGCCCTGCTGGAGCGCTGGAACGCGCTGCTGACCCGCTGCGGGGCGAGGGTCGACCCGGCTCCCTACGGCCGGGAGCTGCTGCGGCGCTGGGCCGAGCCGCAGCGCCGCTACCACACCACCGACCACCTGCTGGCGGTCCTCGACGAGGTGGACGCGCTCGCCGGGGACGCCGACGACCCGGACACCGTGCGGCTGGCCGCCTGGTTCCACGACGCCGTCTACCAGCCGGACCGCTCGGAGAACGAGGAGCGCAGCGCCCAGTTGGCGATCCGCGCGCTGGGCGAGGCCGGGCTGGCGCAGCAACGCATCGAGGGGACCGTCCGGCTGGTGCGGCTGACCGTCAGCCACCACCCGCTGCGCGGCGACCGGGACGGCGAGGTGCTCTGCGACGCCGACCTCGCCGTGCTGGGCCGGCCGCCGCAGCAGTACGCCGCCTACGCGGCGGCCATCCGCGCGGAGTACGCCTTCGTGCCCGAGGAGGTCTTCCGCCGGGAGCGGGCGAGGATCCTGCGCCAGCTGCTCGCGCTGCCCGCGCTCTACCGCACCGCCGCGGCGCACCGGCGCCACGACGGGCAGGCCCGGGCCAACCTGGCGGCCGAACTCGCCGAACTCGCCGAGCCGACCGGGCCGGCCTAACCGACCGAGCCGACCGAGCCCGCGCGCTGAGCGGCGGGCCCGCGGCGCGGCTCAGACCAGCGCGCCCACGGCGGCCACCACGATGCCCTGCTTGCCGCACACCCAGTGCGGGTCGGGCCCCAACTCCGGCTCCACGCCGAGCGCGTGCGGATCGCCCTGGTCCGCGCAGGCCGCGCAGAGCGGCCAGCGCCCGTACGCCTCCAGCAACGCGTCCTGCACGTCCTGGGCGACCAGGCCGAGCACGAACTCGGCGCCGTCCGGCCACTGCTCCAGCCACCAGCGCCGGTGGGTCACCGCGTCCTCGACCAGCGAGACCACGGCGGCGTCGGCGACGTCCCGGGCGGCGAGGTCGGCGAGGACCAGCGCCCGGGCGCGGTGCAGGGCGTCTTCGATATCCGGCATACCCGCCATTCTCCCGCACGCCGGGGCACGTCGTGCCACGTCGGGCCACGGGCCGCCACGTCCCACCGGCGCCGCGACCGCACCCGCCAACGCCGACAGGGCGGCCTCCCGGAGGAGGCCGCCCTGTCGGACGATCAGACCAGCTGGTCCCGAATCAGCGATTCAGGATCAGAAGTCCATGTCACCGCCCGGCATGCCGCCGCCGGCGGCCGCGGCGGCCTTCTCCGGCTTGTCGGCGATGACGGCCTCGGTGGTGAGGAAGAGCGCCGCGATGGAGGCGGCGTTCTGCAGCGCGGAGCGGGTGACCTTCGCCGGGTCGATGATGCCCGCGGCGATGAGGTCGACGTACTCGTTGGTCGCGGCGTTCAGGCCGTGGCCGGCGGGGAGGTTGCGCACCTTCTCCACCACGACACCGCCCTCGAGGCCGGCGTTGATCGCGATCTGCTTGATCGGGGCCTCGAGCGCCACGCGCACGATGTTGGCACCGGTCGCCTCGTCGCCCTCGAGCTCCAGCTTGTCGAACGCGACCGAGGCCTGCAGCAGCGCCACGCCACCACCGGCGACGATGCCCTCCTCGACGGCCGCCTTCGCGTTGCGAACGGCGTCCTCGATGCGGTGCTTGCGCTCCTTGAGCTCGACCTCGGTCGCCGCGCCGGCCTTGATGACGGCCACGCCGCCGGCCAGCTTGGCGAGGCGCTCCTGGAGCTTCTCGCGGTCGTAGTCCGAGTCGCTGTTCTCGATCTCGGCGCGGATCTGGTTGACCCGGCCGGCGACCTGGTCGCTGTCGCCGCCACCGTCGACGATGGTCGTCTCGTCCTTGGTGATGACCACCTTGCGGGCGGTGCCCAGCAGGTCCAGGCCCGCGTTCTCGAGCTTGAGGCCGACCTCCTCGGAGATCACGGTGCCACCGGTGAGGATGGCGATGTCGCCGAGCATGGCCTTGCGGCGGTCACCGAAGCCCGGGGCCTTGACGGCGACGGACTTGAAGGTGCCACGGATCTTGTTGACCACCAGGGTCGACAGGGCCTCGCCCTCGACGTCCTCGGCGATGATCAGCAGCGGCTTGCCGCTCTGCATGACCTTCTCGAGGAGCGGGAGCAGGTCCTTGACGGAACCGATCTTGGAGTTGGCGATCAGGATGTACGGGTCGTCGAACGACGCCTCCATCCGCTCCAGGTCGGTGGCGAAGTAGGCCGAGATGTAGCCCTTGTCGAAGCGCATGCCCTCGGTGAGCTCGAGCTCCAGACCGAAGGTGTTGCTCTCCTCGACGGTGATGACGCCTTCCTTGCCGACCTTGTCCATGGCCTCGGCGATGAGCTCGCCGATCTGGGTGTCGGCGGCCGAGATGGAGGCGGTCGAAGCGATCTGCTCCTTGGTCTCCACGTCCTTGGCCTGGGCGAGCAGCTGGTCCGAGACGGCCGCGACGGCCTTCTCGATACCGCGCTTGAGCGCCATCGGGTTGGCGCCGGCCGCGACGTTGCGCAGGCCCTCGCGAACGAGCGCCTGGGCCAGCACGGTGGCGGTGGTGGTGCCGTCGCCCGCGACGTCGTCGGTCTTCTTGGCGACCTCCTTGACGAGCTCCGCGCCGATCTTCTCGTAGGGGTCCTCGAGCTCGATCTCCTTGGCGATGGAGACGCCGTCGTTGGTGATCGTGGGGGCGCCCCACTTCTTCTCAAGGACGACGTTGCGGCCCTTGGGGCCCAGCGTCACCTTGACGGCGTCGGCAAGCTGGTTCATGCCGCGCTCAAGGCCGCGGCGAGCTTCCTCGTCAAACGCGATGATCTTGGCCATCGGAAGTGGTCCTCCAGGACACGGTCGACTGCTCGGACCAGAGGTGCCCGCGACGGACGGCCCTGGTATGCGGGGGTCCTGTCCCCTACCGCTCCCGGGGGCCTCACCGGCCGGTCCGTTTGTCACTCTCAAGCTGAGAGTGCTAACGCCAATGATTAGCACTCTCGCATGGCGAGTGCAAGCTCTATGGGGCAACGCGCCAGAACGGCGGCAGGCCCGCACCGGGTCCCCAGCGGGGACGGGTGCGGGCCTGCGCCGAACAGAACCGACCAGCTCAAGGCCGAGCCGAGGCTCCGAGGTTCGGAAAGGTCAGACCGCCGCGCGGACCATGTCCGCCTGCGGGCCCTTCTGCCCCTGGGAGATCTCGAACTCGACCCGCTGGCCCTCCTCGAGGGTGCGGTAGCCGTCCATCTGGATCGCGCTGTAGTGGACGAACACGTCCGCACCACCGTCGACCGCGATGAAGCCGTAGCCCTTCTCCGCGTTGAACCACTTGACGGTGCCCTGAGCCATTCCGAACTCCCCTAGTGCTGTGCTGGCCCTTCACGTGCCCGCAGGTCGCGGGCCCGGGTCTGGTCGGACCGCTCCGAAGGAAACCCCCCTGGGCGCGATCCTTTACGCCGCACCAGCCCACCCCCGAGCGCCAGTTGGCGCTGGCGAAGCAGGCGAGTGCGTCGACCGCGGCTGAATGTATCCGCATCGGCGCCCTCTGCAACAGGCCCACTCACCGCAAATTCGGTCGGGCCGCTAAGGGATATGCGGGGAGGAATGCGACAGAAGTCTGCATTCCGGCCGGGACATAGCGGACGAAAACCGCGAATTGTCCAAAGAATTCTGACGAGTCGCCGACAGGCCTCGGAGGAGAGCACGGAAGCCATGTCTCATGGGACGGACACCACCCTATGCCCTGCCGGCGACCGGCTCGGACCGCGCGCCCCGCGCGGGGCCTCCGGGCCCCGGACGCCCCGCAGGGCGCCGCACCGGCCGGCCGGTGGGCCGGATGGCACGACGCCCTGCGGGGGTCGTGAACGGGGCGCTGTGCCCCGGGGACTGAGTCCTCGTCAGCAGCCGCCGGCCACGGCCGGGATGATCGAGACGCTCGCGCCGTCCGCGATCTCGGTGGCCAGCCCCTCGGCGAAACGCACGTCGTCGTCGTTCACGTAGACGTTCACGAAACGGCGCAGCTTGCCTGCGTCGTCCAGCACGCGGGCGCTGATTCCGGCGTGGTTCTTCTCCAGGTCGGCGATGACCTCGGCCAGGGTGGCGCCCTCGGCACTCACCTCGGCGGATCCGCCGGTGTAGGTGCGCAGGATGGTCGGGATGCGGACGGTGGCACTCATGGGGGATCTCCTCGTTTGCAAACTTTGCAAAGCTGGTCAGGACGCCGGCGGACAGCCCGCTGCCCGCAGCGTCGAAACGGGGCGGCCGACGGTCAGGAGGACGCCAGGCCGGCGGCCCGGAAGGACTCCAGGGTCGGCCGGATGGTCGTGGTCAGCCCGGCGTCCGAGACGGCGTCCAGCGTCTTGAGACCGTCCCCGGTGTTGATCGCCACCGTCTCCTTCGAGGGGTCCAACTGACCGCTCTCCACCAACTTCTTCAGCACGCCGATGGTCACGCCACCGGCCGTCTCGGCGAAGATGCCCTCGGTGCGGGCCAGCAGCCTGATCGCCTCGACCACCTCGGCGTCGGTGACGTCCTCGACCGCGCCCCCCGTGCGCCGCGCGATGTCCAGCACGTACGGTCCGTCGGCCGGGTTGCCGATCGCCAGCGACTTGGCGATGGTGTCCGGCTTGACCGGGCGGATCACGTCCAGGCCGGCCTTGAAGGCCGTGGAGACCGGCGAGCAGCCGGCCGCCTGGGCCCCGAAGATCCGGTAGGGCCGGTCCTCGACCAGGCCCAGCTTGATCAGCTCCTGCAGGCCCTTGTCGATCTTGGTCAGCTGGGAGCCCGAGGCGATCGGGATGACCAGCTGCTCCGGCAGCCGCCAGCCGAGCTGCTCGCAGATCTCGTAGGCCAGCGTCTTGGAGCCCTCGCCGTAGTACGGGCGCAGGTTGACGTTGACGAAGCCCCAGCCCTCGCCGGCCGGGTCGCCGATCAGCTCGGAGCAGAACCGGTTCACGTCGTCGTAGTTGCCCTCGATGCCGACCAGCTCGCCGCCGTACACCCCGGCCATGACGACCTTGCCCTGCTCGAGGTCGTGCGGGATGAAGACGCAGGACTTGAACCCGGCCCGGGCGGCCGCCGCGCCCACCGCGCCGGCCAGGTTGCCGGTGGAGGAGCAGGAGAGCGTGGTGAAGTCGAAGGCCCGGGCGGCCTCGATCGCGCAGGCCACCACCCGGTCCTTGAAGGAGTGGGTGGGGTTGCCGGAGTCGTCCTTGACGTGCAGCTGAGCGGTGAACCCGAGCTCGCGGCCCAGGTTGTCGGCCTTGACCAGCGGGGTCCAGCCGGGGTTCAGGTTGGGCTTGCCGGCCACGTCCGCGGGCACCGGCAGGAGCGGGGCGTAACGCCAGATCGAGGCCGGGCCGGCCTCGATCCGCTTGCGCAGCTCGGCCGCGTCGTAGCCCTCGAAGTCGTAGGCGATCTCCAGCGGGCCGAAGCACTCCAGGCACGCGAAGCTGGGACCGAGGGGGAACCGGGTGCCGCACTCACGACAGGACAGCGCGGTGGCGGGTCCGAGGTCGACGGTGGTCGAAGCAGGGGTAGCGGTAGCCATGATGGCGGAGGCCTCTCTCCTCATCTTCCCCGTGACGCGGTCGCGCCACAGGCCGGAATTGGCACCTGTCCCGCCGGGCCGAAGGCGCCGGACGAGAAGGTTGCCGGGACGTCGACGGGCCGTTCCCTCAGTCCCTCTGGATGAGCTCTGTGAAGTTGTGGTCCTGCTCGGCGACCGACCCCGGCGTGCGAAGGTCTGATCGCGGTACGAAGACTGTATCCGAAGGCCGGGACGCAGACCCCGGGTGTCCGCAACGCGAGACGCTTTCTACAAGGAGTGAGATCTTGCCTGCCGAGCCGAACCCCGCGCTCCTTCCGGAGGCCGCCAGCTGGCTGAGCCGCCGGTCCTGGACCGCGGCCGAACGACCCGTGACCGACCTGCTGGCCGCCAAACGGGCGGCCGGGGCGGCCGGCACGGTCAGCGTGGTGCTGCCCGCGCTGGACGAGGAGTCCACGGTCGGTGAGATCGTCCGGGTGATCCGCCGCGAGCTGATGGAGCGCCTGCCGCTGGTGGACGAGCTGGTGGTGGTCGACTCCGGCTCCGCGGACCGCACCGCCGAGGTGGCGGCCGCCGCCGGCGCCCGGGTCGTGCACCGCGACGCGATACTGCCGCGCCTGCCGGCGGTGCCCGGCAAGGGCGAGGTGCTCTGGCGCTCGCTGCTGGTCACCCGCGGCCAGATCGTCTGTTTCGTCGACGCCGACCTGCGCGAGTTCGACCCCGTCTTCGTCTCCGGGATCGTCGGCCCGCTGCTCACCGACCCCGCGATCCAGCTGGTCAAGGCGATGTACGACCGTCCGCTGGAGACCGACGGCGCGGTGGTGCCGGCCGGCGGCGGACGGGTCACCGAGCTGGTCGCCCGGCCGCTGCTCAACCTGCACTGGCCGCAGCTGGCCGGCTTCGTGCAGCCGCTCGGCGGCGAGTACGCGGCCCGCCGCTCGCTGCTGGAGCGGCTGCACTTCCCGACCGGCTACGGCGTGGAGCTGGGCCTGCTGGTGGACGCGCTGGAGCTGGTGGGCCTGGACGCACTCGCCCAGGTGGACGTCGGCGTGCGCCACCACCGCCACCAGGACGGTCAGGCACTGGGCCGGATGGCCGCGACCATCTACCGCACCGCACTCGAACGGTTGGACCGCACCCACCGGTTGAAGGCCTCCGACGACCTGGCCCGCCCGGTGCTGACCCAGTTCTCCCGCTCCGCGCGGACCAGCGGTTTCATCGCCCACAGCCACCCGGTGACCGCCGTGGAGCGCCCGCCGATGATCGAGCTGCCGGAGTACCCGACGTTTGGCACCGGTGGACCACGGCAAGGTTGAAGACATGGCCGATCTCACGAGTGCTCGTGTCCTGGTGGCTTCCAACCGGGGTCCGGTCTCCTTCAGCAGCGGGCCCGACGGGTCGCTGACGCTGCGCCGCGGCGGCGGCGGGCTGGTCTCCGGGCTCTCCGCGATCGACGATCCGAACGCCGTCTGGGTCTGCGCGGCCCTCGGCGAGGCGGACCGCGCGGCCGCCCGGCGCTCACCGCAGGGGCGGCTGGACCGCGGCGGCTTCGACGTCGGCCGGCAGGCCGTCCGGATGCTGGACATCGATCCCGAGATCTTCGACCTGGCCTACAACGGCGTGGCCAACTCCACCCTCTGGTTCGTCCACCACCTGCTCTACGCCACCCCGACCTCGCCCGCCTTCGACGCCGGGTTCACCAAGGGCTGGGCCGCCTTCGAGGCCTACAACGCGGCCTTCGCCCGGGCACTGGCCGACGAGGCGGCCCCGGGCGCGGCGGTGCTGGTGCAGGACTACCACCTCACCCTGGTCCCCGCGCTGCTGCGCGAGCTGCGCCCCGACCTGCGGATCGGCTACTTCCTGCACATCCCGTGGGCCCCGGCCGACTACTTCCGGCTGCTGCCGGACGCGGTCGCCGAGGCGGTGCTGACCGGCGTGCTGGGCGCCGACCGGGCCGGCTTCCACACCCGGCGCTGGGCCGAGGCCTTCGCCGACTGCTGCGCGACGGTGCTCGGCGCCACCGTGGCGGGCCGCGGGGCGGGCGACGGCGCCGAACTCACCGTCGAGTACCGCGGGCGGACCACCCGGCTCGGGGTGCACAGCCTCGGCGCGGACGGCGAGTTCCTGCGCGAGCGGGCGCAGCGCCCGGACGTGGCGGAGCGGCTCGCGGCGCTGCGCGCCCAGGTGGGTGACTGCCGCACCGTGGTCCGGGTGGACCGCACCGAGCTGAGCAAGAACATCGTGCGCGGCCTGCTGGCCTACCGCCAGCTGCTGCGCGAGCGGCCGCAGTGGCGCGGCAAGGTGGTGCACATCGCCTTCGCCTACCCCTCGCGGCAGGACCTGGCCGAGTACCGCTCCTACACCCAGGAGGTGCGCCGGCTCAGCGCGCAGATCAACGAGGAGTTCGCCACCGACTCCTGGCAGCCGCTGATACTCCAGGTCGAGGACGACTTCGCCCGCTCGCTGGCCGCCTACCGGCTGGCCGACGTGGCCCTGGTCAACCCGATCCGGGACGGCATGAACCTGGTCGCCAAGGAGGTCCCGGTGGTCTCCGACCGGGGCTGCGCGCTGGTGCTCTCCCGGGAGGCCGGGGCCGTCGCGGAGCTGGCCGAGGACGCCCTGGTGATCAACCCCTACGACGTGTCGGCCACCGCCGAGGCACTGCACCGGGCGCTGAGCATGCCGGCCGACGAGCGCACCGAGCGCACCAAGCGGCTGGCCGCCGCGGCGACCGCGCTCTCGCCGCAGCAGTGGTTCCTCGATCAGCTCGCGGCGCTCAGCGCCCCGTAGAGCCCGTTCAGCAGCTCGACCACGCCGACCGGTCCGGGCACCACCAGGTCCGCCCGTTCGGCGACCTCGCGCACCGGCGGCTCGCCGGTCACCGGCCCGCTGGCCACCAGCGGGTTGGGCAGCCCCTCGCCGCGCAGCTCCTCCACCGCCGCGTAGGCCGCCAGGTCGCCCAGGTCGTCGCCGGCGTAGAGCACCGACCGCGCGCCGCTCTCACGCAGGAAACCGGTCAGCGCCACCCCCTTGTCGGCGCCGCCGGGCCGCAGTTCGACCACCAGCCGGCCCGGCTCCACGCTCAGCCCGTGCCGGGCGGCCAGTTCGCCCAGCGGGCCGCGCAGCAACTCCAGCGCGCCCTGCGGATCGGCCGCGCGGCGGGTGTGCACCGCCAGCGACCGGCCCTTGTCCTCGATCCCGACGCCCGCCGGGGCGGCCAGTTCGGCCAGCAGCGCGGGGAGTTCGGCGCGGACCGCGGCCACCCCCGGCGGCACCTGGGGAGCGGTGAACTCCCCCGTGGCGGCGTCCCAGCGCTCGGCGCCGTAGTGCCCCAGCACGGTCAGCCGTTCCAGTCCCGCGACCCCGGCGAAGCCGCCGAGTCGCAGCGCGCTCGCGGTGGGCCAGCCGGTGGCCACCGCGAGCGCGGCGCCCCGTGGTCCCAGCGCGGCCAGCGCGGCCAGCGCCCCGGGCGCCGGGTGGGCCTGCTCGGGGTCGGCCACGATCGGGGCCAGCGTGCCGTCGTAGTCCAGCGCGACGACGGCGCCGGCGGGGTCGGCCAGCAGGGCGGCCAGGGCGTCCCGGCCGGCGGCGGTGCTCGGGTGCAGCGCGATAGCCATGGCCGCACCCTACCCAGGCGGGCCCGCGGCGATGCGGGCCCGCGCCGGACGGCCGCCGGTCGGCGCCGGGCCGGCGGTCGGCGCGCCGGGGGCGGTCAGCGCTCGGCGCGGCGGACCTCGCGGATCCGGCGCAGCCGGTTGACCAGCACCGGGCTGTGCGCCAGCGCCTCGGGCCGGTCCAGCAGGCCGTTCAGCAGCTGGTAGTACCGGGTGCTGGAGATCCCCAGCTCCTCGCGGACGGCCTGCTCCTTGGCGCCCTGGGTCCGCCAGCTCCTGGCCTCCAGGGCGAGCACGGCCAGGTCGCGTTCGGTCAGTGCGGTCATCCGCCCATTGTGCCGCCGGGGCCCGACGCGCCCGTGCGGGCCCCGGACCGTACCCCGGACCGGGCGGCGGGGCGGGCCCGGGGCCGGGCAGCGGCTACTTGGGCTGCGCCTTCTTGTACTCGTCGGTGGCGAACTGCTGCAGGCCGCCGAGGACCGGGGTCGGGTCGCCCTTGACGGCCCCGCCGATCTCCTTCTTGATCCGCCCGCTGATGGTGTCCCACGCGGGGTCGCCCAGGGGGTAGAAGTTGGCGGCCGGCAGCGCGTCGAGGAAGGGCTTGAGGTCGGGGTGCTTGCCGCTGCTGGTCATGTCGTCCAGGGTGTCCTGGGTGACCGGGAGCAGGTTGTACTCCTCGTCGAACTTGAGGGTGTTCTCCTTGGTGTACGCGAAGTTGAGGAAGCTGCGGATCTCCGCGCGGTGCCCGTTGGCGCTGTAGGCCATCATCCAGTCGGCCACCCCGAGGGTGCTGGGCCTGGTCTGGGCGTCCTTGCGCGGGATCGACGCGGTGCCGTAGTCGATCTTGCCCTGCTGGGCCTTCTGCACCAGTCCGGGGTGCCCGTTGAGCATCGCCACCTTGCCGGCCGCGAAGTCGTCGAAGGCGGTCTGCCGGTTGGTGGTGCCCGGGTCGGGATAGGTCAGGTGGGTGTCGACCAGGTTCGCCTTGAGCCAGCTGAAGGTGCTCACGTTGGCCGGGCTGTCCAGGGTGTAGACGCCGGAGTCGTCGGTCAGCCCGCCGCCACCGCTCATGGTCCACATCATCGCCTCGGCCTGAGCCTCCTCGGGCCCCAGCGGCAGCGCGTACGGGGTGACCCCGGGCACCTTGGCCCGGATCAGCTCGGCGTCCGCCTTGAGGTCGGCCCAGGTGGCCGGGGGCTGGCTGATGCCGGCCTTCTGGAAGATCGTCTTGTTGTAGAAGAAAGTCCGCGAGGAGGAGACGAACGGGATGCCGTACTGGGTGCCGAGCACCTGGCCGGCCCGGGTGAAGACGTCCGGGAAGTTCGCCTCGGTGTCGATCGAGAGCACGTCGCGGGCCGGGTAGAGCTGGTTGGCGGCGACCTTGTCGGCGAAGCCGCCGGTCTGCACGATGTCCGGCGAGTGGCCGGCCTTGACCATCGCGGCGACCTGCTTGTCGATGTCGCTCCAGCTGATGACCTGGACGTCGACCTTGATCTTGGGGTTGGCCGCCTGGAAGCGGCTGGCCACGTCGTCCCAGTAGTGCTTGGAGCTGTTGGCGTCACTGTCGCCGTAGTCGGCGGCCACCAGCTTGAGGGTCACCGTGCCTCCGGCGCCGATACCGAGGGTTCCGCAACCGGAGAGCAGCAGGGTGCCGGTCGCCACGGCAGCACAGAGTCGGGACTTCAACGCGGAGACCGCCTTAGACGCACACGGGGAGGGTGGGGGCCTGCCGGGGGGACGGAAGGTGGCGCAAAGGTTGCCAAAGGCGACCCCCGGTGGTCCACACCAGATGCCCTCGAGCGCGGAACGTTACACAAGTGCCACCTCGCGTTGCACACCACGCAACGACCGGGCGCGGCACCGCGGGGCCCGGCGGGGCCCCGCCGGCACCGCTCAGACCGCCAGCACCCGCACGCCGGCGTCGGCGAAGGCCGCCGCCAGCTCCTCGTCGACCGCCTCGTCGGTGACCAGGGTGTCGATCCGGTCCAGGCCGCAGATCCGGGCGAAGGCGCGCCGGCCCAGCTTCGAGGAGTCCGCGGCCACCACCACCCGGCGGGCCCGCTCGGCCAGCAGCCGGTTGACGCTGGCCTCGCCCTCGTGGTGGGCGGTGGCGCCCGCCTCGACGTCCAGCGCATCCACGCCCAGCACCGTGACGTCCAGGGTGAGCTCGTTGAGCACGGCGGCGGCCAGCGGGCCGATCAGCTCGTAGGACTGCGGGCGGGCCACCCCGCCGGTCACCACGATCTTGACGGCCGGACGGACCGTCAACTCGTTGGCGATGTTGAGCGCGTTGGTGACCACCGTCAGCGACTGGCCGGCCCCCGCCTCGCCGCGCTCGGCCAGCTCGGGACGGACCGCGAGCGCGCGGGCCACCTCGGTGGTGGTGGTGCCGCCGTTGAGGCCGACCACCTCGCCGGGGGCGATCAGGTCCGCCACCGCGGCGCCGATCCGCTGCTTGGCGCCGGCGTTGCGCGCCGTCTTGTAGCGCAGCGGCAGGTCGTAGGAGACGTTGTGCGCCACCGCGCCGCCCCGGGTACGGGTCACCATCTGCTGGCGGGCCAGCTGGTCGAGGTCGCGGCGGATCGTGGCCGCCGACACGCCCAGCGCGGCTGCCGCCTCCTCGACCTCCAACTTGCCATGCTCGGCAAGGAGTTCGAGGAGCCCGTTCCACCGCTCGTATCTGGACACGCCTGGATCCCTTCGATTCGGCCACGACTGCGTGCTCAGCGTCGCACAGCGGCGCCGCCGGGACCCGCGGGTCCGCCGCCACCGTCCAGACTATTGCGCAATCCTGCGCGAAAGAGCTATAAATCAATCAGTTTCACGCAGACGACTAAGGGAGAAGCGGACCATGACCGGCATGACCGCCACGGACGGCTCCAGCACGGACAGCTCACTGACCGCCGAGGAGCTCGCCACCCAGCCCGCCTGCTGGCGCCGCGCGGCGGCGCTGGTCGAGACCTCGGCCGCCGCCCTGCCGCGGGTCGGCGAGCGGGTCGCGGTGGTGGGCTGCGGCACCTCCTGGTTCATGGCGCAGTCCTACGCCGCGCTGCGCGAGGGGGCCGGGCTCGGGGAGACCGACGCCTTCGCGGCCTCCGAGTTCCCCTACGGCCGCCGCTACGACCGCGTCCTGGCGATCACCCGCTCGGGCACCACCACGGAGGTGCTCGCCCTGCTGGAGCGCCTGCGCGGCAGCGTGCCCAGCACCGCGATCACCGGCGACCCGGCCACGCCGGTGATGTCCGCGGCCGACCGGGTCGTGGTACTGGACTTCGCCGACGAGCGCTCGGTGGTGCAGACCCGCTTCGCCACCACCGCGCTCGCCCTGCTGCGGGCCCACCTGGAGAGCCAGGGTCCGGCGGCACCCGGCGTGGGCACCCTGGCGCAGGCCGCCGCCGACGCCGAGCGGGCCGTCGCCGAACCACTGCCGCCAACGGTGCTGACGGTCGATCAGATCAGCTTCCTGGGCAGCGGCTGGACCAACGGCCTGGCCCTGGAGGCCGGCCTCAAGATGCGGGAGGCCGCCCGGTTCTGGACCGAGGCGTACCCTGCCATGGAGTACCGGCACGGTCCGATCGCGATCGCCGCGCCCGGCCGGGCGACCTGGATGTTCGGCTCGCTGCCCGCCGGCCTGGCCGAGGACGTCGCCCGCACCGGCGGCCTGCTGGTGGCCGACTCCGGCACCTCGGGGCTGGACCCGATGGCCGACCTGGTCCGGGTGCAGCGCCTCGCCGTGGCCCTGGCCGCGGCGCGCGGACTGGACCCGGACAACCCGCGCAGCCTGACCAGGTCGGTGCAGCTCTGACCGATTTTCGGGGCACACCGCCCCCGAAGCGACGAAACTCACCCCATCCGGACCAGACCAATCCGACCACTGGACTAGACCTCTCCTCCTCGGTCAAGGGAAACTGTCCCCCGTGAAGCACGTCATCGCACTCGATGTAGGCGGAACCGGCATGAAGGCCGCGTTGCTCGCCCAGGACGGCTCCGTGCTGTTCGAGGCACGCCGACCGACCGGGCGGGAGCACGGCACGGACGCCGTCGTCGCCACCATCCTCGACTTCGCCGCCGACCTGGCCGCCGAGGGGCTGGCCCGATTCGGGCAGGCCCCGCTGGCGGCCGGCGTCGCCGTGCCGGGCACGATCGACGAGGAGAACGGGATCGCGGTCTTCTCGGCCAACCTCGGCTGGCGGGACCTGCCGATGCGCGCCCTGCTCGGCGCGCGGCTCGGCGGCCTGCCGGTCGCCCTGGGCCACGACGTCCGCTCCGGCGGGCTGGCCGAGGGGCGGATCGGCGCCGGCCGCGGGGTCGACCGCTTCCTGTTCATCGCGCTCGGCACCGGCATCGCCGGGGCGATCGGGATCGGCGGACGCATCGAGGCCGGCGCGCACGGCTACGGCGGCGAGATCGGCCACGTGGTGGTCCGCCCCGGCGGCCCGCTCTGCGGCTGCGGCGCCCGCGGCTGCCTGGAGACGCTGGCCTCGGCCTCCGCGGTCTCCCGGGCCTGGGCCGAGGCGAGCGGGGACCTCGACGCCGACGCGGCCGGCTGCGCGCTGGCCGTCGAGGCCGGCGACAAGCGCGCGATCGCGCTGTGGCAGAACGCGGTGGACGCCCTGGCCGACGGCATCGTGGTGGCGCAGAGCCTGCTCGACCCCTCGACGGTGATCGTCGGCGGCGGGCTGGCCGAGGCCGGCGACACGCTCTTCACTCCCCTGCGCGCGGCGATCGCCGAGCGGCTGACCTTCCAGATGCCACCGGAGGTCGTCCCCGCCGCGCTCAAGGACACGGCAGCCTCCCTGGGCGCGGGACTCCTGGCCTGGGACCTGCTCTCCGTGACCACGCCCGCGGCCGAACCGGTACCCGGCGGCGCGGCGACCCTGCTTCCGAGTGGAGAGTGATCGTGTGACTACTGTGCGTACCGCGCTGGCCGGGGCCCGGCTGGTCCTGCCGAGCGGCGTCGTCGAGGACGGCCGGCTGGTCTTCTCCGGCGCCGCCATCGAGGAGATCGGCGGCGAGCGGACCGCCGGGGACCTGGACCTCACCGGCTACACGGTGGTGCCGGGCTTCGTCGACCTCCACGTGCACGGCGGCGGCGGCGCGTCCTACGCCGCCGGCATCGCCGAGGAGGCGCTGACCGCGGCACGCACCCACCTCGAGCACGGCACCACCACCACCGTCGCCTCCACCGTCACCGGGGAGATCGACGAGGTCTGCCGGCAGGCCGCGGTGCTCTCCGAGCTGGTCGAGGACGGGGTCCTGGCGGGCGTCCACTTCGAGGGCCCCTTCATCTCCCCCGGCCGGTGCGGGGCGCACCGCCCGGACCTGCTGCGCGAGCCGGACCCGGCGCTGGTGCGCAAGCTGGTGGACGCCGCCCGCGGCACCGCCAAGATGGTCACCCTCGCGCCCGAGCTGCCCGGCGGCCTGGAGTCCGTGCGGATGCTCGCCGACCTCGGGGTGATCGCCGCGGTCGGCCACACCGACTCCGACTACGCCAAGACGCTGGAGGCGATCGAGGCCGGCGCGAGCGTGGCCACCCACCTGTTCAACGCGATGCCGGGCATCCAGCACCGCGCCCCGGGTCCGATCGTCGCCCTGCTGGAGGACGAGCGGGTCACCGTCGAGCTGATCAACGACGGCACCCACCTGCACCCCTCGGTGCTGGACCTGGCCTACGGAACAGCCGGCGCCGGCCGGGTCGCGCTGATCACCGACGCGATGGGCGCGGCCGGCATGGGTGACGGCCTCTACCCGCTGGGCCCGCTCCAGGTGCGGGTCACCGACGGGGTGGCCCGCCTCGTCGAGGGCGGCTCGATCGCGGGCTCCACGCTCACCCTGGACGTGGCCTTCCGGCGCTCGGTCACGGTGAACCGGCTGAGCCTGTCGCAGACCGTGCGGTCCATCTCCACCGTCCCGGCCGCGCTGCTGGGACTCGCCGACTCCACCGGCTCGCTGGAGGTCGGCAAGAACGCCGACCTGGCCGTGCTCGACTCCGAGAGCTACGAGCTGGTCGCCGTGGTCCGCCGCGGCGAGTGGATCAGGGGAGCCGAGCGCTTCACCCGCTGACGCCCGGCCGCACCGGGCTCAGCCCGCGGCCGCGCTCGGGTAGGAGCCGTTCACGTCCATCCCGGTGACCGCCACCTGGTCCACCAGCACCGGACCTCCAGCCGGGATCGTCACCGTCACGGTGTTGGTCCCGGCCTGGAGTTGCGGCCATATGTTGGTGTAGGTCCAGGAGGTCGAGGGGTCGGCGCCCTTGGCGCTGTAGCTCTTGAAGGTGGTGCCGCCCGGGTGGTCCTGGCCGTTCACGCTGACCGGGGCCTTCACCGGGTCGCCGTTGTTGCTGTAGTGCACCCAGAACTTGTACTGCCCGGCGCTGGGCACGGTGACCGACCAGCTCGCCGTGGAGCCCTGCTGGAGGGTCAGGTAGCTGCCGTCGGCGGAGATCGCGCCCTTGACCGTGCTGGCCGCCGGGGCGTTCTGCGCCTGCGCCTTGGAGGCGTCGATGAAGGTGGTCGAACCGGTGGTGGCACTGGCCGCGCCGGACGGCGAGGGCGACGGCGAGGCGCTGGCGGGGGCCGACGGGGAGTGGCTCGCGGTGCTCGCCGCGGTCGCCGGCGAGCCGGCCGCACCGGTCTTGGGGCTCTTGCCGTCGTTGCCGGACAGCGCGATGCCGGAGCCGATCGCGATGGCCGCGACCACCGCCACCACGCCGATCACCGGGCCCTTGCCGCGCCCGCGCGGGGCGTCCTCGCCCGGCTGCGGGCGCGACCGCTCGGCGTAGCGGGACTGCTGGTGCGGCACCTGCGTGGTCTGCTCGCCGCCCGGGCCGTGCGGCCGGTGCGGCTGCTGCTGCGGGGGACGGCCGGGCTGCTGGTAGGGGGTCTGGGCCGGCTGCCCGTACTGGGCGCGGCCCACCTCCATCGGGCGGTTGTACGCGGTGCGCGGCGCGACGGGCGCGCGGTCGGGCGCCGCCTCGCCCTCCGCCGGGCGGTAGAGGTAGGCGAACGGGTCGTCGTCCTGCGGGGCCTCGCCCGCACCGCCCTCGGGCGCTCCGCTGCTGCCGTCCGTCATCCCGGTGGTCAACTCCCCAAGCCGTGTCTGCCCCAGAGCCGTGTCGGGCCGTACCACGGCACCCTACCCGCAGCACATGACAGGGCGAAAAGCCAGCCTCAACGGACGCTCAACACCGCGCCGGGCCCGGCCGTGGGGCTTGTCCGACAAGTCCTACACGGCGCGGCGGTGCGAGCGCTCGCCGCGCGCCCCGCGCACGGCGCCGCCGCGGGCCCGCTTCTCGTCGTACATCCGCTTGTCGGCGGTGTTCAGCACCTCTTCGATGCTCATGCCGCAGCCCGCCCAGCCGATGCCCAGGCTGACCCCCACCCGCATCACCCGCCCGGCTATCCGCATCGGCGGGATGATCGCGTTGCGCAGCCGGACCGCGAGGTCGGTGGCCTCCTCACTGCCGATGCCGTCCGCCAGCACGACGAACTCGTCGCCGCCCAGCCGGGCCACCGTGTCACCCTCACGGACCACCTGCTGCAGCCGGCGGGCCACCTCCACCAGCACCGCGTCGCCGGCGTTGTGGCCGAACCGGTCGTTGACCGACTTGAAGCCGTCCAGGTCGCAGAAGAGCACCGCGAGCCCCTTGGGCCCCAGCGCGCCGGCGCCGGCCCGGTGCGGGCGGCCGCGTCCGCCCGCCGCCGGACCCTGCCAGGGCTCGGGCGCGGCCCCCTCCAGCTCGGTGGGCACCACCGCGTGCACGTGCTCGGGCTGCGCGGCGGCGCGGCCCACCGGGCCGCCGTACCCGCCGTACCCGAGCCGCTCGGGCGCCGGGCCGCGGTCCGAGTAGCCGTGCACCAGGGCGCTGCGCGGGCCCGCGCCGTAGGCGGCCGCGGCACCGCCGGGCCCCTGGCCGTACGGACCGGCCGCGCCCTCCAGCACCTGCTGCCCGGTCCGCGGGCTGTGCGGCCCGTAGGAGCCCGAGGAGCCGTGCGAGGCGGCCGCCCCCTCCAGCGCGCACGGGCCGGGCGGTGCGGCCCCGTGCGCGGCCGCGCCGCCCGGCCCCTGCGGCAGCGCGCAGATCCGCCGGGCGAGGCGGGCCCGCAGCTCGGAGCCGTTCGGCAGGCCGGTGAGCGCGTCGTGGCTGGCCCGGTGGGCGAGCTGGAGCTCGTGCCGCTTGCGGTCCTCGATGTCCTCGACGTGGGTGAGCAGGAAACTCGGCCCCTCGGCCGCGTCGGCGACGATCGAGTTGCGCAGGCAGACCCACTGGTAACCGCCGTCGCGCCGGGACAGCCGCAGCTCGGCGCGGCCGCTCTCGGCGCTGGTGCGCTCCAGCAGGGCGCGGTCCTCGGGGTGCACGAGGTCCAGGAAGCTCTGCTGGCGCAGCGCGGCGCGCGGGCGGCCCAGCAGCCGGCAGAGCGCGTCGTTGACCCGGGTCAGCTGACCGCGGGCGGCGCCGTGCAGTTCGGTGATGGCCATCCCGCTCGGGGCGTACTCGAACGCCTGCCGGAAGCTCTCCTCGCTGGCCCGCAGCGCCTGCTGCTCCTTCTCCAGCCGCGCCAGCGCGCGCTGCATCTCGGCCCGCAGCCGGGCGTTGCCGATCGCGATCGAGGCCTGCAGGGAGAACATCTCCAGCGCCTCGCGGGTCCAGGCGCCGGGCCGCTTGCCGCTGCGCGGGCGGTCCACGCTCAGCACCCCGAGCAGGTCGCCGCCGGCGCTGTACATCGGGGCCAGCAGGCCGTCCTCGGGGTGCCAGTCGTTGGCGTAGACCGGCAGCGGGCCGTCGCCCGTCCAGCGCGGGATGTCGGCGCCGACCGCCCAGCCGCGGTCGTGCGGCAGGAAGCGCAGGGTGCCCCAGTGGTCGCTGACGCTCAGCAGGCGGTCCCAGGACTCGCGCGAGCCGACCTGGCCCAGCAGCACCGCGGGCCCGCCGAACTCGCGGTCCTCGTACTCCCAGACGGCCGCCACCACCAGGTCGCCGTCCGGCCGCACCAGGCTGACGGCGGCGGCGTCGAAGCCGAGCCCGTGCACCGAACCCTCGACGACGGCCTGCAGGGTGCCCGCCAGGCTGCGGGCAGCGTTGAGGTCCGCCACGACCCGGTGCAAGGTGCGGAGGGTCGCGAGGCGGACGTAGGGCTCCGACTCGGCTTCCATGCGGGGGCTCCCCGGCTGCTTCGGATAGGTCTTGATGGTTATCGTCCGATTGCCAGAAGAACTGAATCACAGCGAGCACAGCATTCGGCACGCTCGGTCAGCAATAGGTCGTCACTTGTGACTCAAATCACAGAACGCATAGACAGGCAAACCCGGTTCATCTCGGTCATGCCCGGACACGATGTTGCGATGGCCACCTTCGAGGTCGGTCGTGAACGGCCTGATCTGTAGCACCCTGCCCGCCGCCGGGCCCTACGGCTTCACCCCCGGGGGTGAGCGGCGGCCCTCACGGGGTGAAACCGCCCGGCCACTCGGCCGATGGTCGCAGCCGGACCTAGGTCCTCGGCCGGATGCCACCGGGCCCGGCCTGCGGCTACCGTGCGGTACGTGTCCATGTCGCCGCAGCCCGCCGCTGCCTCCCTCGCCACGCCGGACGAGTTCCGGGCCGCCCTGTCCCAGCTGGCCGCCGGGGTCGCGCTGGTGACGGTCCACGACCGGGACCCCGACGACGGGGGGCCGGGCGAGGACGCCGGCATGACCGCGACCTCGTTCCTGTCCGTCTCGCTGGAGCCGCCGCTGGTGCTGGTCTCGGTGCGCGAGGACTCCCGGATGGACGAGCTGCTCTCCCGGGTCGACTGCTGGGCGGTCTCGCTGCTCGGCGAGCAGCACCGCACGCTGGCCTCGCGGTTCGCGATGAAGGGACGCCTGAGCGACCGGCTGCTCTTCGCGGACACCCCGCACGAGCGCGGCCCGGCCAGCGGCGCGCCGCTGGTCACCGGGGCGCTGGCCACCGTCGAGTGCCGCACCGAGCAGCGGATACCCGCCGGCGACCACACGCTGGTGATCGGTCGCGTCCTGGAGGCCCGGGTCCCCGCCCCGGACGGCCGCCCGCTGCTCTACTTCCGCGGCGGCTACCGCAAGCTGGGCTGACTTTTTTGTGGCTCGGTTCGCCTCCGGGCGCTCTTGACCCGGTGCCGAGGTGCCTGGCTGGGGTCAGTGGGAGGGCTCGCGTTCGCCCCCGCCCCGCGCGTATCCGTCCCGCGGGCATCCCCTGCGGGCGGTTCAGCCGTCGGCGCCCTTCGGCTCACTCGCCCCGGGGGGCGGTGCGGCCGCGCTTGAGCTCGGCGCGGTGCTTCTTGTTCGTCAGGCGGCGCTCGACCATGCCGCGGCTGGGCTTGGTGGCCCGCCGGGCCTTGGGCGGCGGGGCCGTCGCCTCGCCCAGCAGCGAGGCCAGCCGGGCCGCGGCCACCTCGCGGTTGCGCCACTGCGAACGGTGCTCGGAGGCGCGCACCACCAGCACCCTGCCGTCCACCAGGCGGCCGGCCAGCCGCTCCAGGGCGCGCTGCTTCCACACCTCGGGCAGCGCGTCGGAGGCGGCCAGGTCGTAGCGCAGCTCGACCTGGGTGTCGGAGGTGTTGACGTGTTGGCCACCGGGGCCACTGGACCGGGAGAAGCGCCAGACGAGCTCGGCGTCGGGGACGATCACCGAGCCCCGCACGCGTATGGGCTCGGGCATGGCTCCATCATCCCCGCCCGGCGAGGGCGCCGTCACGTGGTTATCCCCGCCCGCCCGGTGCCGGACAATGAGCGACGTGATCGAGCTCGGCTACTCCCTCTCCCGCCGCTTCCCGGACCCCCCGCAGACCGACTACCGCTCGGCCTCGGTCCACGCGCTGCGCCACGACCTGTTCTGCGGCGACGTCTACCTGGACGCCGACGGCCAGGAGTTCTCCACAGCCTGGGGATGGGTGCCGGTGCTGGACTTCGCCTGGGCCCTGTGCGACATCGTCGAACTGCTGGACGAGGACCCGCGCGGCAGCCGGGCCGCCACCATCCGCACCGCCGACCTGGACTTCACCCAGTCCACCGAACTGCTGCGCTTCGCCCGCCGCTTCGGCCTGGTGGAGGTCTCGGCGACCTGGCTGGACGGCCCGCCGGCCGTGATGCGCCACGCCGAGCTGCGCCGCGAGGCCCGCGACTTCCTCCAGGACGTGCTGGCCGACCTCTTCGACCTGCACCCCGAGCTGGCCGACAACGCGAACATCTGGACCGTTCAGGGCCGCTTCCCCCGGGTGTGACCGGAAGGTGGTTGGCTTGCCCCGGGAACCGCGGCCGAGGTGCCCCGCGTTCCTACCCGCAGGGGAACCGTCAACGAAGGGACACCAGAACCATGCCAGTGAGCCTCTCCAAGGGCGGCAACGTCTCTCTGACCAAGGAGGCCCCGGGCCTGACCGCGGTCACCGTGGGTCTCGGCTGGGACGCCCGGACCACCACCGGCACGGAGTTCGACCTGGACGCCAGCGCGATCGTGCTCAGCGCCGAGGGCAAGGCCCTGTCCAACGGGCACTTCGTCTTCTTCAACAACCTGAAGACCCCCGACGGCACCGTCGTGCACACCGGCGACAACCGCTCCGGTGACGGCGCGGGCGACGACGAGGCGATCAACGTGGCGCTGGCGAACCTGCCGGCCGAGGCCGACCGGATCGTCTTCCCGGTCACCGTCTACGACGGCATCGCCCGCAACCAGAGCTTCGGCCAGGTCCGCAACGCCTACATCCGGGTGCTGAACGCGACCGGCGGCGCCGAGATCGCCCGCTACGACCTGTCCGAGGACGCCGCGACCGAGACCGCGATGATCTTCGGCGAGCTGTACCGCAACGGCGCCGAGTGGAAGTTCCGCGCGGTCGGCCAGGGCTACGCCTCCGGCCTGGTCGGCATCGCCCAGGACTTCGGCGTCGACGTCTGACCCGAGCGAAGAAGCCGGGCCCGGCTCGGCTCCCCCGGCACGACGGGCCCCGCGGGCACGCGCTGCGCGCGCCCGCGGGGCCCGTCCGTCCCACCCCCGGCGGCCCTCAGCGGGTGGCGCGCAGCTCCGGCAGGTCCAGCAGCTCGGTCTCGTCCTCGGGGGTCAGGTCGACCACCGCGCGGTGCTGCTCGTCCGCCTCCTGCGCCTCGGCACCGGCCACCTCGTCACCGAGCACGTCGGCGAGGTCGTCCGGGCGCCCGGCCGGCGCTCCCAGCTGCTCGGCCAGCTCGCCGGCCAAACCCACCGCCGGCGCCGGCGTGGCCGCCCGCAGGGCCGCCCCCGCCGCCGCGCCGCGCCCGAAGAAGCTGAAGCCCGAGCCGCGCGCACCGCTCGGCTGCGGGCGCGGGCGCTGGCGCTCGACGGGGACCATCGAACTGCTCGGCGCGCCGGCCTGCTGCTCCGCCGGGGCGGTCAGCACCGGACGCACCGGGGAGGCCGCCACCGCGGCCCGCTCGCCGGGCGCCGGACGGCGCACGGCGGGCTCCAGCCGGCCGATCCGCTGGGAGGGGGCCGCCTGCTCGTGCGAGGGCCGGGCCTCGGCCGGTGCCCCCGCCACGGCCGCGCTGGGGCCCACCACGATCTCGCGCGGCGCGGACAGCTCGCGCGGCACCGCCGGCGAGCGCCGGGCGGCGGCCCGCTGGGCCTCGCGCTCGGCCTCCTCGGCCCGCCGGGCCAGCGCGCGCAGCGCGTTCGCCGCCCGCAGGTAGGCCACCGGCGTCACCGGGTGCTTGGGGCGCGCCGCCTCGATCGCCCGCTGGACCGCCTCGGCCTCCTTGAGGGCCTGCTCGGCCGCCTGCACCGCGCGCTCGCGCAGCAGCCGGGCGATCTCGGTCTCCGCCTTCGCCAGCCGGGACTTCTCCGCGGTCAGCCGCCGGCCGAGCCGGGTGGCCCGCTCCTCGGCGACCTCGGCGGCGTACTCGGCCTCGGCGAGCTGCTCCTCGAAGCGCTCCTCGTCGCGGATCCGGCGCACCGCGGCGACGTCGGCCGCCGCCTGGGCGGCGCGGTCGCGCTGACGGAGCACCAGGCCCAGTCCCAGCACCGCGAGTACCGCCGCGACACCCACCGACCTGACCACCACCTCGTCCCCGCTGACCGCCAGTGCGGCCAGTGCGCCCACCGTGAGGACGGCGGCCGTGGCGGGCGGCAGGGCCCGGCTGAGGAGTGAGGAGTGTCGGTGGCGTCCGCGAGGCATGGACAAGAAACTAGCGTGCGAATAGAGGCCCTGTCAGCCTCGGGCCCGATCCGGGCCTTGACAGCCCGCGTCCGCCACCGGGCGTGCCCGGTGGCGGACGGTGCGTCAGCGGGCCGAGGGGGCCGCGCCCTTGCCCTCGCCGCCGCCGTCCTGCGGCAGCTTGCAGATGTGCTGCAGCCACAGCGCCGCCGCGATGACACCCCCGCCGGCCAGCACCGCGAGCCCCGCGGTGATCACCGCGCTGCGGTGCGCGCCGAGGTCCGGCAGCGTGAGCAGGAAGATCCCCAGGCCCGCGTAGATGCCGGTGACCACCGAGGAGACCAGTGCGCTGGCCTGACCGAGCACCACCGCCCGGGCCGCGCCGAGCGGGTCGACCGGCTTCGCGCCCGGGACCCGGTCGCGCACCGCCTTGAGCCGCGCGCGCAGCGACAGCGCGGTGCCCAGCAGCACCACCGCGATCACCGCCAGCACCACCGGGGCGGCGGCGGGCACCGCGGGCGCCGCGTCCAGCGAGTTCCAGAGCTTGGCACCGGCCCAGGCCAGGGCGGTCGAGACCACGACCATGCCCAGCAGCAGGCGCAGGCGGAGCGGCTTCACGCGGACAGCGTCCTTCCGTACGGTTCGATCGCGGCTACCGGGAGCCTACTCCGGCAGACGCAGCTGGATGTCGGCGCGGCGCTGGACCCCCTGGGCGCCCTCGCCGCCGAGACCCGCGAGCAGTTCGGCCACCTTGCCGTGGCCGGTCAGCTCGCCGTCCGGGTCGGCGTCGACCCAGGGCGCCAGGACGAAGGCGCGCTCGTGGGCCCGCGGGTGGGGCAGCAGCAGGACCGGGTCCTCACTGGTGACGCCCTCGTAGGTGAGCAGGTCGACGTCCAGGGTGCGGGCACCCCAGCGGACCGTGCGGACCCGGCCGAAGGCGTCCTCGATCGCGTTCGCGCGCTCGAGCAGCGAGTAGGGCGGCAGCGTGGTGCGCAGCACGACCACGGCGTTGTAGTAGGCGGGCTGCTCGTCGGGGCCGCCCAGGGCCGGGGTCTCGAAGACCGCGGAGACCGAGGTGATCCGCAGGCCGGGGGTGTCGGCGAGGGCGTCCACCGCCCCCTGCAGGGTCTCCAGCCGGTTGCCGAGGTTGCTGCCCAGCGCCACCACCGCGGTGCGTGGGTTGTGCAGCGTGGTGTCGGCGCTGTCCACCCGGCGCTCCAGGTCGAAGGTGGTCGGCGAGGCCGTCGGGTCGCTGGTACTCATCGGATGTCCTCTGCGGCAGGAAGCGCGGCGGCGGGGAGCACGGGAGCCCTCACGCGCGGCCCCGGTGGATGGTGATGGTCACGTCGTCGAACGGCACGGTGATCGGCGCGTCGGGCTTGTGCACGGTGACCTCGACCTCTTCGACCGCCTCGTGCTTGAGGCACTGGTCGGCGATCCGCTGGGCCAGGGTCTCGATCAGGTCCACCGGCTCGCCGGCGATGATCGCGGTGACCTCCTCGGCCACGATCCCGTAGTGGGCCGTGCGGGTGAGGTCGTCGCCGGAGGCAGCCGGACGGGTGTCCAGGTAGAGCACGAGGTCGACCACGAAGGTCTGCCCCTCGATCCGCTCGCGCTCGAACACACCGTGGTGACCACGGGCACGCAGGCCCCGAAGGCTGACGCGGTCCAGCAACTGAATCACTGCTCCTGATCTTGGAACGGCAGGCGCCATCGCCCGCCGTCCATCGAATCTACCCGTGTGCGCCGACATGGCGGCGCCACGGACGGAGCGCTCCTACCCGGCGCCGGCCGCGGCCACGCGCGGCGGGGCGTCGAAGAGGATGAACATCAGGTGACCTGGTGACCATTCCCCCAGGGCGGGCCCGGCCGCCCGGCTCAGTCCTCGTCCTCGTCATCCCCGCTGGTCAACACGGGTGACCCGTGGTGCGACCAGAGCCGCCAGCCGGCCGCGGTGCGCCGGAAGAGGTTCGTGGAGACCACCTTGCCGCCCACCAGCGGCCCCAACTCGCCGTCCTCCTCGGCCTCTCCACCGGAGAGGATGTTCTCGGTGCAGGTGACGAGGGCCACATCGCCCTGCACCTCGACCTCGACGTCGGTCAGGAAGAACTGGATGTACTCCGTGTTCATCATGATCAACATGTACGAGCGGGTGACCTGCGCCCGCCCGCGCAGCACCGGCCAGCCCGGGTGGACGCAGGTCACCCCGTTCTTGTCGTCGGCGTCGGCGGCCGACAGCCAGACGCCCTCGATCGCCTCCAGGTCACCGTTCTCCAGCGCCTCGTAGAGCCGCTGGTTGGCCGCCAGCACGGCCTCCCGGTCCGCCTCCAGCGCGCTCGCCGGCGACCCGTTCCCCGCTGTGCCCTCACCAGTCACGCGACCACCCACTCCCTCGGATTCAGCTGGACCCGGCGGCCCGCCAGGCCGCCACCACCCGGACCGCGTCCGCCGTACCCGCCACGTCGTGCACGCGCACCGCCCAGGCACCGGCCCGGGCCGAGAGTACCGAGACCGCCGCCGTCGCGTCGTCACGCCGCCGGGCCGGCCGCAGCTCCCCGGTTTCCGGGTCGGCGAGCAGCGTACCCAGGAAGCGCTTGCGCGATGCGGCCACCAGGACCGGGCGCCCCAAGGCGGTGAGAGCGTCCAAACCTCCCAGCAGGGCCCAGTTGTGCTCGCTGGTCTTGGCGAAACCCAGCCCCGGATCGAGCACCAGCTGCTCCTCGCGGACCCCGGCCGCCACCAACTGCTCGACGCGCTGCGAGAGCTCCGCCACCACCTCGGCCACCACGTCCCCGTAGACCGCGTGCCGGTCCATGTCCACCGACTGGCCGCGCCAGTGCATCACCACGAACGGCGTGCCGGCGGCGGCCACCACCCCGGCCATCGCCGGGTCCGCCAGTCCGCCCGAGACGTCGTTGACCAGCCGCGCACCGGCCGCCAGCGCCCGCTCGGCCACCGCGGCCCGCATGGTGTCCACCGAGACCACCACGCCCGCCGCCGCCAGCTCCCGCACCACCGGCAGCACCCGGCGCAGCTCCTCCTGCTCGGTCACCCGCTGGGCGCCCGGCCGGGTCGACTCGCCACCGACGTCCACCAGGTCGGCGCCGCGCGCCACCAGGTCCAGTCCGTGCGCGACCGCGGCCGTCGGATCCAGCCAGAGGCCGCCGTCAGAGAACGAGTCCGGGGTCACGTTGACCACGCCCATCACGGCGCAGCGCTCGAGCGGGGGAAGACCGGGCAGCGGGTTGTTCATGGAGCCATTATCGGCCGAGGCCGCCCACCTGACGGCGGACGGCCTCGTGGACACCCGTCGGACGGTGCCCGGGGGTGGGCGGCTCAGGCCGCCGGAGCGATCGACTCGGGACCCACCGGCGCGGGCATCAGGCCCTCGCGCTGGCGCTTGCGGCCGAAGCGCGGCATCCCCAGCGTGATGAAGGCCTCCGCCTGCATCACCGAGAAGCCGATCCGCGGCAGGTCGCGGGTGTTCGGGTACACCAGGAAGCGCGGCTCCCACTCCGGCTGGAACTTGGCGTTGAACTTGTAGAGCGACTCGATCTGGAACCACCGCGACAGGAAGACCAGCAGACCGCGCCAGGCCCGCAGCACCGGGCCCGCACCGATCCGCTCACCGCGGGCCAGCGCGGAGCGGAACATCGCGAAGTTCAGCGAGACCCGGCGGATGCCGAGCTCCGGCACCGCCTGCAGCGCCGCCACGATCAGCAGCTCGTTCAGCCCCGGGTCGGCCGCCCGGTCGCGCCGCATCAGCTCCAGCGAGATGCCGTCCGGTCCCCAGGGCACGAAGTGCAGCACCGCCCGCAGGTCGTCCACGGCGCCGGCCGCGGCCTCGGCCTCGTCGGGGGCCTTGTGCGCGGTGACCACCACGCAGGCGTCGTCGCCCGGGTCACCGAAACGGCCCAGCGCCATCGAGAAACCGCGCTCGGTGTCGGTGCCGCGCCAGCGGGCGGCCGCGTCGGCGATCCGGTGCTTCTCCGCCTGCGTCAGCTCGCTGACCCGGCGGACCTGGCAGGAGTAGCCGTTGCGCTCGATCCGCTTGACCATCTGGCGCACGTTGCGCATCGCCCGGCCGGCCAGCGAGAAGGTGGTCGCGTCCACGATCGCCTCGTCGCCCAGCTCCAGCGCGTCCAGGCCCGCCTCGCGGGTCCAGACCTCGCCGCCCACCTCGCTGCAGCCCACCACGGCCGGCACCCAGGCGTGCTCGCGGGCCTGCGCCATGAAGACCTTGATCGCGCCCGGCCAGGCCTCCACGTCACCCACCGGGTCGCCGGAGGCCAGCATCACGCCGGAGATCACCCGGTAGGAGATCGCCGCCTTGCCGGTCGGCGAGAAGAGCACGCTCTTGTCCCGGCGCAGCGCGAAGTAGCCCAGCGAGTCGCGCTCGCCGTGCCGCTCCAGCAGGGCGCGCACCTTCACCTCGTCGGCCGCGGTCAGCTCCGGCTCGGGCTTCTCCGGGCGCAGCAGCAGGTAGGCGGTCGAGAAGGCGGTCAGCAGGCCGAGTCCGGCCAGCGAGTAGCCGACCACGTCGCCGATCCGGTCCGGGTGGTAGACGATCGGGCCGTCCAGGCCGAACAGGCCCCAGACCGTCTCGTGCAGCCGGTCGAACAGACTCGGACGGCCCATCTCGCGCGGCGGGTGGGCGCTGACGATCAGCAGGCCCAGGCCCAGGCTGATCGAGCCCATCACCACCAGGTTGAGCAGCGCCCGCCAGCGGGTGCGCGGGTCGGCCTTGGCGTAGAACTCGCGGCGGTGCAGCAGCATCACGGCCAGCAGGGTCAGCGAGACCACCGCCGGACCGACCTGGTGCCAGCGCAGGATGTGCAGCGCGCTGCCGACCGGCAGCAGCACGCAGACCATCCGCCAGGCCCGCTGCTTGCGGCGGCGCAGCGCGTGCGCCAGCAGCACCAGCAGGATGCCGACCACCAGGGTGCCGGCGGTGGCCAGCGTGGTGGTGCCGCCCGGCAGCTGGCCGGCCCAGCTGTGCATCCGGGTCTTGCGGAGCTTGGGGAAGATCGCGCTGGCGATGTCCACCAGGCCGATCAACAGACAGGCGTAGCCCACCGCACCCGGCAGCCAGGCTCGGGGAACGGCGGCGGCTTGGCTGCGCAGCGTCTGGAGGCCCCGACGGGGGGGCTGCTCCGGGGACGACTCAGCGGACACGGGAACGCTCATGGAAGCTCAGCGTAGAGGCTCCGGCGGGGTGACCGGTCACCCCGGAGGATGAGCCGTGATGGACCTTCATGCTTATTTCCTTACCTTGACCAAGGATCCGTCAAGAGGGGGTAATCCGTGGGCCCACCAGCGCCGATCCGTCTGACGGAGATCGTCCGGCGGACGGGGCGGGGCCCCTCGGAGGTGCGACGCCGAAGTCTAGGGCTTTGGTTCCTGTGGGTGAAGCCGGGGCCCGGCCGGCGGCCCGACCGTGCCGCGCGACGTTCACGCCGCGTTGCCCCTGTGGACGTCACGGCTCGGGTGGCTGCTCCCCGGCAGGTCTCCGATGATGAGTCAGCAGTACCCGTCACCACCGTGGCCAACCACGCCGTACCCCGACGAACCGAACTGACGTACCGGCACCTCGCCGGCCTGCCAGGGGGAGACCCACTGATGGAACTGACCAGCAGCGGGCTGGTGTACGCACTGGCCGCAGCCGCCGTGCTGGCCCTGCTGGCCACCCTGTGGCTCTGGCCGCGGCTGGCCCGCCAGCGGCCCCTGCCGGTGCTGGGGCGGGTCGCGCTGCTGGCCGCGGTCCAACTCTCGGTCCTGGCCGTCTGCGGCCTGACGGTCAATGACACGTACGGCTTCTACTCCTCGTGGCACGACCTCGTCCACCCCGGCGGCAGCCAACTGGCACTGGGCCCCACCGGCTCCGGCAGCGGCACCCGCGGCGGCCCGCCGCAGAGCGACGCACTGGTCCAGCCGACCACCGAGGGCGGCCTGTCCACCATCACCGACCTGCCGCAGGGCAAGCCGGAGGAGGTCGGACGGGTGGACTCCATCCGGGTGGTCGGTAAGCAGAGCGGCCTCTCCGACCAGATGTTCATCTACCTGCCACCCGAGTACTTCAACCCGAAGTACTCCCGCGAGCGCTTCCCCGTCCTGCTCACCCTGGCCGGCTACCCCGGCCCCGCCCTGCACCTGCTGAGCGAACTGCACACCCCGACGACCGTCTGGGACCTGCAGCGCACCGGCAAGATGGCGCCCACCATCGTGGTGATGGCCCGACCCACCGTGGCGGCCCCGCGCGACACCGAGTGCCTGGACGTCCCGGGCGGCCCGCAGACCGAGACCTGGTTCGCCAAGGACGTCCCGGCCGCGCTGCGCTCCGCCTACCGGGTCAGCCGCTCCGCCGAGTCCTGGGGCGTCCTGGGGTACTCCACGGGCGGCAGCTGCGCCCTGCGCCTGGCCCTGCGCGACCCCGCGGCCTACACCACCGCGGCCGCCCTGCACGCCGACTACCAGGTGGTGTCCCAGCCGTGGGAGAGCGGTGACCTGTTCAGCGGCAACCCGGGCCTGGCCCAGCAGTACGACCTGGCCTGGCGCCTGCAGAACCTGCCGGTGCCCAAGGCCTCGCTGCTGATCGTCAGCACCCGGACGGAGGACAACTTCCCCGCCACCCAGCAGTTCCTCAACGCCACCGCACCGGTCACCGCGGCGCACCCCGACCTCAAGATCGACTCGCTCTTCCTGCCCGACGGCGGCCACAGCTTCGACACCTGGCGCCGCGAGTTCCCGGCCGCCCTGGAGTGGCTCAGCGACCACCTCGCCCCCGCCCCCGACCGCGAACCGCGCGGCTGAGGACAGGGGCGAGTGAGGGGCGTGGACACCGGGACCAGAGCGCCCGGAGGCGAACCGAGCCCCCGAGAGGGAGCCCTCAGCGGCCGATGATCAGGCTCATCGCCTCGGCGCGGGTGGCGGGGTCGCGCAGCTGGCCGCGGACGGCCGAGGTGATGGTCTTCGCGCCGGCCTTGCGGATGCCGCGCATCGACATGCACATGTGCTCGCACTCGATCACCACGATGGCGCCGCGCGGCTCCAGGATCCGCATCAACGAGTCGGCGACCTGGCTGGTCAGGCGCTCCTGCACCTGGGGCCGGCGGGCGTAGACGTCGACGAGGCGGGCCAGCTTGGACAGCCCGGTGATCTTCCCCGAGGTCGAGGGGATGTAGCCGACGTGGGCCAGGCCCCGGAACGGCACCAGGTGGTGCTCGCAGGTCGAGTACACCTCGATGTCCTTGACCAGCACCATCTCGTCGTGGCCGAGGTCGAAGGTGGTGGTCAGGACGTCCTCGGGCTCCTGCCACAGGCCCGCGAATATCTCCTGGTACGCCCTGGCCACCCGGGCCGGGGTGTCCAGCAGACCCTCGCGGTCCGGGTCCTCCCCCACGGCGATCAGCAGCTCGCGGATGGCGTTCTCGGCCCGCTTCTGGTCGAAGGTTCCGATGGCGGACTGCCCGTCGAGCGTCACCGGGTCGATCATGCGAGCCTCACTATTCTCTGGACGGGTGGTCTGAGCAGCACGAAAGCCGCGCCTCCAGGGTACAAACCCCGCAGGCGCGGCTTCCATTCCGTTCAACTGCGCCGTCAGACCTCGCCGGACGACTCCCCGGTCACGGGGGGCAGCTTGACGATGTCGACCTGGGTCGCCTCGACGGAGGCGGCCGCGCCGTTGGTGAGCGCCAGCTCCTTCGGCGACTGCACCGGCGGCCGGGTCGAGGGGGTGCGGCGCGAGGAGCCGGTCCAGGCGGGCCGCGCCGGGCGCTTCACCACGGGGGCGAAGATCTCGGCGATCTGCTCCTTGTTCAGGGTCTCCTTCTCGAGGAGCTCCAGCACCAGGTTGTCGAGCACGTCCCGGTTCTCGACCAGGATCTCCCAGGCCTCGTTGTGGGCGTTCTCGATCAGCTTCTTGACCTCTTCGTCCACCAGCCCGGCGACCTCTTCCGAGTAGTCGCGCTGGTGGCCCATCTCACGGCCCAGGAACGGCTCGGAGTCACTCGAGCCGAACTTGATCGCGCCGAGCCGCTCGGTCATGCCGTACTGGGTGACCATCGCACGGGCGGTGGCGGTGGCCTTCTCGATGTCGTTCGAGGCGCCGGTGGTCGGGTCGTGGAAGACCAGCTCCTCCGCCGCGCGGCCGCCCAGCATGTAGGCCAGCTGGTCGAGCATCTCGTTGCGGGTGGTGGAGTACTTGTCCTCCTCCGGCAGGACCATGGTGTACCCCAGGGCCCGGCCGCGCGAGAGGATGGTGATCTTGTGCACCGGGTCCGCGTTGGGGGAGGCCGCCGCGACCAGGGCGTGACCGCCCTCGTGGTACGCGGTGATCTTCTTCTCCTTCTCGGACATGATCCGGGTGCGCTTCTGCGGCCCCGCCACCACGCGGTCGATCGCCTCGTCGAGGGTGAAGTTGTCGACCAGCTTCTTGTCGGAGCGGGCGGTCAGCAGCGCGGCCTCGTTGAGCACGTTCGCCAGGTCGGCACCGGTGAAGCCGGGGGTGCGCTTGGCGACGGCCTTGAGGTCGACGTCCGGCGCGACCGGCTTGCCCTTCTGGTGCACCTTGAGGATGTCCAGGCGTCCCTGCAGGTCGGGGCGCTCGACCGCGATCTGGCGGTCGAAGCGGCCCGGGCGCAGCAGCGCCGGGTCCAGGATGTCCGGGCGGTTGGTGGCGGCGATCAGGATCACGCCGCCCTTGACGTCGAAGCCGTCCATCTCGACCAGCAGCTGGTTGAGGGTCTGCTCGCGCTCGTCGTGACCGCCGCCGAGCCCGGCACCACGGTGCCGGCCGACCGCGTCGATCTCGTCGACGAAGACGATCGCCGGGGCGTTCGCCTTGGCCTGCTCGAAGAGGTCGCGCACCCGGGAGGCACCGACACCCACGAACATCTCGACGAAGTCCGAACCGGAGATCGAGTAGAACGGCACCCCGGCCTCGCCGGCCACGGCACGGGCCAGCAGGGTCTTGCCGGTCCCGGGCGGGCCGTAGAGCAGCACGCCCTTGGGGATCTTGGCGCCGACCGCCTGGAACTTGGCCGGCTCCTGCAGGAACTCCTTGATCTCGTGGAGCTCCTCGACGGCCTCGTCGGCGCCCGCGACGTCCGCGAAGGTGGTCTTCGGGGTGTCCTTGGTGAGCAGCTTGGCCTTGGACTTGCCGAACTGCATGACCCGCGAGCCGCCACCCTGCATCTGGTTCATCAGGAAGAGGAAGACCAGCACGATGATGACGATGGGGAGCATCGACAGCAGCAGGCTGACGATCGTCGACTGCTTCTCGGGGCTGACCGTGTAGCCCTGGGCGAGCGTGCCCTTGTCCACCTGGGCCTGCAGCTTGTCGGCCAGGTTCTGGCCCTGGTCCCCGATGTAGGAGGCCTGGAACTTGCTGCCCGAGGGGCTCTTGCCGCCGGACCCCATGTTGGTCAGGGTCGCGCCGGAGTTCAGTTCGATCTTGATGGTGTTCGAGTCACCGGTGGTGAGCTGGGCCTGCTTGACCTGGCCAGCGTCGATCGCTGCCACCACCTGGCCGGTGTCCACCGTCTTGTAGCCGTTCGAGTCCGAAACGACGTTCATCAGCACAATGACGGCGACGACTGCCAGGAGGATCCATGCGATCGGCGCGCGGAAGTATCGCTTGACGTCCATCCATGCGGGGCGTTGCCGCCCCGTCCCTCCTGCCACTCAACGGCGTCGCACGGCCTTCGGCCGTCGGCGCATCCGGTATGTGCGAGTGCACCCCGCCCCAGCCACCTGGGAATCTGTAGGAAGAGCGGGTAATGGGACCGTACCTCAGTGCTGCCACGCTCTGTGGCAGCGTGGCGGTACGGCCTGTGTAGTTGTGCGTCCGCCGACTCCAACGGGTGGAATCGGCAGACTGTTCCCCAAAGGGCCGGTGGGAACTGGCCCACCGGCTCCGCGAGCGCCGACGAGCGGGGTCAGCCGCCGTAGACGTGTGGGGCGAGCGTACCGATGAACGGCAGGTTGCGGAGCTTCTCGGCGTAGTCGAGCCCGTAGCCCACCACGAACTCGTTGGGGATGTCGAAGCCCACGTACTTGACGTCGATCTCGACCTTGGCCGCGTCCGGCTTGCGCAGCAGGGTGCAGACCTCCAGCGAGGCCGGGCCGCGCGAGCCCAGGTTGCCGAGCAGCCAGGACAGGGTCAGGCCGGAGTCGATGATGTCCTCGACGATCAGCACGTCCCGGCCGGCGATGTCGGTGTCCAGATCCTTGAGGATCCGCACCACACCGGAGGACTTGGTGCCCATCCCGTAGGAGGAGACCGCCATCCAGTCCATCGTGACCTGCGAGTGCAGCGCCCGGGCCAGGTCGGCCATGACCATCACCGCGCCCTTGAGGACGCCGACGATCAGCAGGTCCTTCCCGGCGTAGTCCCGGTCGATCCGTTCCGCCAGCTCGATCAGCTTGGCGTCGATCTCGTCCTTGCTGATGAGCACCTTCGCCAGGTCGGCGCCCATGTCCTTGTCGTCCACCGGGAGTACGTCCTCAAGGGTTCGTGGTCCTGTGTCGGCGGTCAGTCGTTCTGCCGCCGAAACACCAGGTTGCCACACCTGCGGGTGACCTCCACGCCCCCGGGTAGGTGCAGCGGTCCCTGACCGCGCCAGCCGGTGACCAGCAGGTCCACCGTTTCCAGGTGCCGGGCGAAGAGGTCGCCGGCCGGGGAACCGGTGCGCAGCACGGTGCGGCGCAGCACCCGGCGGCGCACCGCGGAGGGCAGTTCCGCGAGCCCGGCCACCGCCAGGGTGCCCTGGCCGCCCTGCGGATCGCGGCGGTAGAGCTCCTGCTCGGCGCGGGCGGCCCACTGGTCGAGGGCGTCGGCGTCGTCGCGGAAGAGCCGGGCGGTGCGGGCCAGCGCCTCGACCACGCCGTGGCCCAGGTGCTTCTCCAGCACCGGCAGGACCTCGTGGCGCACCCGGGCACGGGTGTAGGCGGGGTCGAGGTTGTGCGGGTCGTCCCAGACCGGGATGGACTGGGCGTTGCAGGCCTGCCGGGTGGCGGCCCGGTCGAGGTCGAGCAGCGGGCGGCGGTAGCGGCCCTTCTGCGCGGGCATCCCGGCCAGCGAGCGGGCACCGGAGCCGCGGGCCAGGCCCAGCAGCACGGTCTCGGCCTGGTCGTCGCGGGTGTGGCCGAGGAAGACCGCCAGGGCCTGGTGGCGCTCGGCGGCCTCGTCGAGCGCGGCGTAGCGCGCGTCGCGGGCGGCGGCCTCGGGGCCGCCCTGGCGCCCGACCCGCACCGGGACGGACTCCACCGGATCCAGCCCCAGCGCGCGCAGCCGGTCGGCGACCTGGCGGGCCCGGTCGGCGGAGCCGTCCTGGAGGCCGTGGTCGACGGTGACCGCGCCGACCCGCAGGCCGAGCTTGGGGGCCTCGAAGGCGGTGGCGGTGGCCAGCGCCATGGAGTCCGCGCCGCCGCTGACGGCGACCAGGACGAGCGGGGAGCCGGGGGCGGCGGGGGTGCGCGGCAGGCCGGAGGGGTGGCGGCGGGCGTTGCCGATCAGCACGGTGGCGGGAGCGAAGCCGCAGGCCAAAGGGGTGGCGGCGGGGCCGTCACCGACCAGCACGGCGGCCGACGGGCGCGGTTCGCGGGCGCGGCCGGCGGCGGCCGGCGCGAGGGCGGCACGGCCGGCGGCGGGGGGCTCGGCCACGAGGGCGAGCAGGGGGCGGGGGGCGGCCAGGGG
>NZ_BAAALF010000045.1:0-846 GCF_039528135.1 Kitasatospora nipponensis
CGACTTCTCCGACCTCGAGGAGATCCTGCGCCGCTGCGGTATCTGACCCGCGGCATCTGACCGGCGACTGACCCGGGCGCCGCCGCGGTCAGCCCGTGGCGACCGGCACGGTACCCACCGGCACGGTGCCCACCGCGACCGCCTCGTCCGCCGCCGAGCGCTGCCGTGCCCGGTAGGCGGCCACGTGCATCCGGTTACCGCAGGTACGGCTGTCGCAGTAGCGGCGCGAGCGGTTGCGCGACAGGTCCACGAAGACCCGCGCGCAGTCCGGCGCCTCGCAGCGCCGCAGCCGCTCGCGCTCGCCCGCCATCACGATCAGGCCCAGCGCCATCCCCAGCTCGGCCGCCAGGTGGTCGGCCAGCGCCGCGTGCGGGGCGAAGTAGTGCATGTGCCAGCCGTGACCGTCGTGGTCGGTCAGCCGGGGCGTCGCGTTCACCGCGGCCACCAGGGCGTTCACCAGCTCGGCCGCCGCGGCCGTGGAGGGCGCGGTGAAGACCGCGCGCAGCTGCTCGCGCAGCGCCTGCACGGCGACCAGGTCGGCGCCGTCGACCGAGTCGACCTCGCTGATGTCGTGCCGGGTCACGAAGGCGCCCAGCGCCCCGACGTCCGGCAACTGCTCGTAGCCGCCGACCTCGGGTGAGGTGTTCAGCAGGTCGACCAGGATGCCCAGGGCGCACTCGGTGTCATGGGTGATCAGCACGTGGGAGCTCCTCGCGTGCGCCGGGGACGGTGGCCCGCCCGCGTCGGTCATCACCGCCGAACTCTACCGGGCCGGGCCCGGGGAACGCCGGAGGCGCCCGGCGCCCTGCGCAGTACGCCCGCCGCGACAAGGCGGGGGCCAAGCGG
>NZ_BAAALF010000045.1:856-49256 GCF_039528135.1 Kitasatospora nipponensis
CCCGCCGCGACGACGGCGGGAGGGCTGCGCAGGGCGCCGGACGTCTGGGCCGGCGTCCCCGCGCGCAGGATCGGACGCCGTGAACCGACGGAGCCCGGGAACCGCGCGGCGCGGTTGCGTGGGTGGCCGTGCCCCCGAGTAGGACAGCCACCAAGGTGTCGACCAGACCGCCGGGGGCTCGCCCCCGGGGTTTCAGCTCTCGGCAAGGATGTGCGACAGCTCCCGATCCAGATCGAAGTGACGGTGTTCGGTGCCGGGCGGCACGGCGGCGTCGGTCCGCTTGAGGAAAGACTCAAGCGCCCGGGCCGGGGCCTCCAGCAGGGCTTCTCCTTCCGGAGAGCTCAGCGCGATGCAGACGACTCCCTGTCCGTGACTGCGTGACGGCCACACCCGGACGTCGCCGGTCCCGGTGGGTCGGTGCAGCCCCTCCGCGAGGAGGTCGCGGGCGAACACCCACTCCACGGTCTCGTCGGCACCGGTGTGGAAGGTGGCGTGCACGGCATAGGGGTCGGCAGTGTCGTAGCGCAGGCCCGCGGGGACGGGCAGTGACGACTCGCTGGACACGATGAGGCGCAGGTGCAGCTCGCAGCTGACCGTGGTGTTCATAAGCGCCAGGGCCTTTCGCTCAGTGTGCGCTCGGGGAATCGCACGTCGGCGAACGGACCATCCCACCCCCAGCGCCGATGTAAACCCCTCTGTCCCGATTCGGGGCCCGCCGGTAACCCTTCCGGCGCATTGCGCAAAGGGCCGGAAGCGGTGGTCCGCGGCGATATCGGACGGTCGGGTCGGCCGGCCGCGACCGCCGGGCGGGTGGTGACGGAGAGTGATCGGGAGCGGTTGCCGGGCTGGTGGAGTCCTGCGGACGGGGACGGGGAGTGATCGGGGAGGGGTGGTGCGGAGCACCCCTCGGGATGCGGTAATGTTTTCCCTGCACCCGGGCGATTAGCTCAGCGGGAGAGCACTTCGTTCACACCGAAGGGGTCACTGGTTCGATCCCAGTATCGCCCACCGGATAGTGCAGTAAGGCGTAGGACTCTGGTTTTTTATGACCGGAGTCCTACGCCTTTTTTCATTCCGTCATGCTGTTCCCGATCTCCCGGGGAGCTGAGCGGTCGTCACCGTGCCTTTCGGCGGCGGCTGCTGGCGGGGCGTCGGGCGTCCCCGGGACAACCGCCTTGCAAGGCACCCCCACCACGGTGCTATTGTTCATCTCGTTGCCCGGGCGATTAGCTCAGCGGGAGAGCACTTCGTTCACACCGAAGGGGTCACTGGTTCGATCCCAGTATCGCCCACCGGACAACATCGGGCCCCGACTGCCACGGCAGTTGGGGCCCGATGCATGTCTGAGGGGCTGTCAGGCCCGGTTCCGCGCCGAGGGTCGGGGCGGCTGCCGGTCGGCCCCCACGGGGTCAGGCCGCGTCCTCCGAGCGGGCCGCCGGGCGCAGCGGCCAGGAACGGTCCACCCGTTCCGCGGTGCCGGACCGGTCGAACCACTCCTGCAGCCCGCGCGCCTGGGCGGCGTGCCAGACCCGCTGACGCAGGTGCAACTCACCGGGGGAGACGTCGCCCAGGGCCGAGCGGTGCCGGATCCCTATCGCCCGCACCAGCTCCAGCGCCGCCGTCGCGTCGGCCGCCGCGTCGTGTGCGCCCCGCAGCTCGACGCCGTAGTGGGCGCAGAGGTCGGTCAGCGTGCGGCGCCCCTTGCGGTAACGGTCCAGGTGCTTGTCGAGCACCCGCGGATCGACCACCAGCAACTCGGCGCCGGCCAGGAAGGTCTCCAGCGAGCCGAGCCCGTGGCGGCGCAACTCGCGGTCCAGCAGCGTCAGATCGTAGGGGGCGTTCATCACCACCAGCGGGACGCCGGCGCGGGCCTGCTCGGCCAGCGCCCGGGCGATCTCGGCGGCGACCGCGGCCGGCGGGCGGCCGTGCGCGCGCACGTGCTCGTCGCTGATGCCGTGCACGGCGCGGGCGCCCTCGGGGATCGGGATGCCGGGGTCGGCCAGCCAGGTCCGCCGCTCCAGCGGGCCGCCCGGCGCGTGCTGGACGACCAGGGCGCCGGAGACGACCCGGTCCTGCTCGACGTCGACGCCGGTGGTCTCGGTGTCGAAGGAGGCGAGTGGACCCTCGTACCAGTCGTGGCTCTGCATCATGACCACCCCTCAGGTTCCCCCGGCCCGTGCGGTGCACCGCCGAGGACTGGCGGTGCACCGGCTCATGGTGCCGTTCCGACCAGGTGATACCCCGTGACGCCACCGGTTCAACCCCGCCGCGGTCGGTGGCACGGCGCGGGGGCGGGCCGGGTGGAGATGGGTGCACGGCGAGGTGGGCGGGCTCGGTACCATCGGGGAACGCAGCATCAGCTGCGTCATCAGATCCAGCACGTCAGGAGAGACCGGTGACGGACGTCCGGGTAATCATCAACCGCGAACCCGATCGGGAAGAGCGCGTGGTGACCACGGGCACCACCGCCGCCGAGCTGTTCGCCGAGGACCGCGCGGTCGTCGCGGCCAGGGTCGGGGGCGTGCTGAGGGACCTCGCGTACCAGGTGCAGGACGGCGAGGTCGTCGAGCCCGTCGAGATCGGCAGCCCCGACGGCCTCAACATCCTGCGCCACTCCACCGCGCACGTGATGGCGCAGGCCGTGCAGGAGATCTTCCCCGAGGCCAAGCTGGGCATCGGCCCGCCGATCAAGGACGGCTTCTACTACGACTTCGACGTCGAGAAGCCCTTCCACCCCGATGACCTGAAGACCATCGAGAAGAAGATGCAGGAGATCATCAAGCGCGGGCAGAAGTTCGCCCGCCGGGTGGTCACCGACGAGGCGGCCCGCGAGGAGCTGGCCGGCGAGCCGTACAAGCTGGAGCTGATCGGGCTCAAGGGCTCGGCCGCCAGCGCGGGCGAGGGTGCGGACGTCGAGGTGGGCGGCGGCGAGCTGACCATCTACGACAACCTGGACCCGAAGACCGGCGAGCTCTGCTGGGGCGACCTGTGCCGCGGCCCGCACCTGCCGAGCACCCGGATGATCCCGGCCTTCAAGATCATGCGCTCGGCCGCCGCCTACTGGCGGGGGAGTGAGCGAAACCCGCAGCTGCAGCGGCTCTACGGGACCGCCTGGCCGACCAAGGACGAGCTGAAGGCCCACCTGGACTTCCTCGCCGAGGCCGCCAAGCGCGACCACCGCAAGCTCGGCAGCGAGCTGGACCTCTTCTCCATCCCCGAGGAGATCGGCTCCGGCCTCGCGGTCTTCCACCCCAAGGGCGGCGTGATGCGCCGGGCCATGGAGGACTACTCCCGCAAGCGGCACGAGGAGGCGGGCTACGAGTTCGTCTACACCCCGCACGCCACCAAGGGCACGCTCTTCGAGCTCTCCGGTCACCTCGACTGGTACGCCGACGGCATGTACCCGCCCATGCAGCTCGACGGCGAGAACGACTACTACCTCAAGCCGATGAACTGCCCGATGCACAACCTGATCTACCGCTCGCGCGGTCGCTCCTACCGGGAACTGCCGCTGCGGCTCTTCGAGTTCGGCACGGTCTATCGGTACGAGAAGTCGGGCGTGGTGCACGGCCTGACCCGGGCCCGCGGCTTCACCCAGGACGACGCGCACATCTACTGCACCAAGGAGCAGATGGCCGGCGAGCTCGACTCGCTGCTCACCTTCGTGCTGGAGCTGCTGCGCGACTACGGCCTGACCGACTTCTACCTGGAGCTCTCCACCCGGGACCCGGAGAAGTCGATCGGCTCGGACGAGGACTGGGAGGAGGCCACCGAGACCCTGCGGGCGGCCGCCGAGAAGCAGAACCTCGAGCTGGTCCTGGACCCGGAGGGCGCGGCCTTCTACGGCCCGAAGATCTCGGTGCAGGCGCGGGACGCGATCGGCCGCACCTGGCAGATGTCGACCATCCAGGTCGACTTCCAGCTGCCGAACCGTTTCGAGCTGGAGTTCCAGGGCGCGGACGGCAACCGCCAGCGCCCGGTGATGATCCACCGCGCGCTGTTCGGCTCGATCGAGCGCTTCTTCGCGGTGCTCCTGGAGCACTACGCCGGTGCCATGCCGCCGTGGCTGGCGCCGGTGACCGTGGTCGGCATCCCGATCACCGAGGAGCACGTGCCGTACCTCCAGGAGGTGGCGGCCGAGCTGCGCAAGCGCGGCATCCGGGTCGAGGTGGACGCCTCGGACGAGCGGATGCAGAAGAAGATCAGGAACGCCCAGAAGTCCAAGATCCCGTTCATGCTGATCGCCGGCAACGACGACGTCGAGGCGGGCGCGGTGAGCTTCCGCTACCGCAACGGCGAGCAGAAGAACGGCATCGCCCGTGACGAGGCGATCGCGGAGATCGTCGACGCGGTGGAGCGTCGCATCCAGGTCTGAGGCACGCAGCGGTGATCCGGCGCGGGGCAGGCTCTTTCGGGAGTCTGCCCCGCGCCGGTCTGTCGGCGGGCCGGGCCGAATATGCTGATCAGCATGACGAGTGAGCCGGAACTGCAGCAGGGCGTCGGGGAGCCGGACGGCTTTCGGCGCCTGTGGACGCCCCATCGGATGGCCTACATCCAGGGCGAGAACAAGCCCACCGGACCCGCCCCCGACGACGGTTGTCCGTTCTGCTCGATCCCGGCGCTCAGCGACGAGGACGGGCTGATCATCACCCGCGGCACGCACGTCTTCGCGGTGCTCAACCTCTATCCGTACAACGGCGGCCACCTGATGGTCGTCCCCTACCGGCACGTGGCGGACTACACCGAGCTGACCGACGAGGAGACCGTCGAGCTGGCGGCGCTGACCAAGCAGGCCATGACGGCGCTGCGGGCGGCCTCGGGGGCGCACGGCTTCAACATCGGGATGAACCAGGGCGGGGCGGCCGGCGCCGGCATCGCCGCGCACCTGCACCAGCACGTGGTGCCGCGGTGGGGCGGCGACACCAACTTCATGCCGGTGGTGGGCCACACGAAGGTGCTGCCGCAGCTGCTGGCGGACACCCGCAAGATGCTCGCGGAGTCCTGGCCGCAGCAGGGCTGAGACCGGCGCGCCCGCGTCGCGACACGCGTCAGGGGTGGATCCGCACCGTGCGGATCCACCCCTGACGCGTCCTCGTGCCGGATCCGGCGCCGAGCGGATCCGACGCGGGGTCAGCCGGCGTCGTAGACGTCCGCCCGGAAGGGGCGCACGCCCTGCAGCTCGGACTTGAGGATCATGCCGCGGGTGCCGAAGCGGTCCACGGCGATGTCGTGCTCGGTGAGGAAGTCCAGGGTGGCGGCGAGCACCGCGCTGACCACGGGGGTGGCGATCCGGATCGAGTCGTCCGACATGAAGCGGCTGCCCCACGGCGCGGTGGCCCAGGCGGTGCGCAGCCCGAAGGGCTCCGGCAGGGACATCCCGCCGCCGAGCCAGGCGAGGATCGCGGGGGCCTTCATGAAGGGTGCCCGGACGGCCTGGCGGACCACCTCGTCGTTGTCGATCAGCGGCAGGGTGATGGTCTCCTCCAGCCACGGCCGGCCGGTCTTGGGGCGGGTGAGCTCCTTGGGCTTGGGCTTGTCGGTGAAGACGCCGTTGACCGGTCCCAGGGTGTGCCCGTTGACCGAGACCCGCAGGGTGTTGCTGAGCACGGTGACGGTGACCAGCACGCTGACGATCAGCTTGCCCTTGTTGAGGACGAACTGGGTGCCCAGGTAGTGCCGGGGGCCGTCGGCGCCGAACTCCTGGCGGTTGGCGATGTCGACCACGGCGTGGCTGCGCATCCGCGCGCCGTCCATCTCGGGGCCCTCGGGGCGTCCGATCTCGTCCGCGCCGGCGCCGACCTCCAGGATCACCCACTGCTCGACCGAGGAGTGCGGGACGGCGCCGTTGCCGACGTCGCTGCGGCTCAGGCCGTTGAGCCGGTCGGTGATCTTCTTGACCAGGTCCCAGGTGTGGAAGGTGCGGAAGTCCTCGTGGCCCTCCAGGGGGTGCAGGTCCTCGACCATCTCCCAGGAGCCCCAGCGCTTGCCGAGGCCGAGTATGCCGTTGACCCCGGCGTAGTGCAGGACGTTGGTGTCCTGCTCCATGACCAGCTGGGTCAGCCGGGTCTTGAGGAACGCGGCCTTCTTGTCCTGGTCGTCGCGCGGGACGGCCTTGGGGACGACGGCGGCCAGCACGCTGCCGTCCAGCAGCCCGGCCCAGCGGGCCCGCAGCTCCTTGGTGGAGGCCAGGCTGATCCGCTTGGCGAGGAACCAGCCGAGGACCGGCATCAGCAGCAGCGGCCGGCAGTAGATGCTCAGCGGGCCGTGGAAGGGCGGGCGCACGGCGAAGAGCACGGCCAGGCCCAGCAGCGCCACCACGACCAGCGGGTTGTAGAGGCCGGCGCGCTGCGGGTGGTGGCGGGTGATCCAGCCGCGCAGCCCGAAGCCGGCCAGCCAGATCAGTGTGCCGGGCAGGAAGAGCACGCCGGTCAGGAAGCTGACCATGGCCAGCTTGCGGTCCCGCTCGGCGCGCAACTCCTCGGCGGCCAGGCAGTGTTCGACGACCATGCGGGGGTCGGTGCCGAACGAGGGCACCACCGGCTTGCGTCCGGCGCCCAGGGTGCGGGCGATGACCGCCTTGCTGAAGGCCTCGCCGAGGTTGGGTTCGAAGAGGGCGAAGCGGGCCTTCTTCTTCTTGATGTCCGGCTGCGCTTTGCCGGTGAAGTCGTCGATGGTGCCGTCGCGGTAGGCGATCGACGAGAGAGCCTGGGTGACCGCGGTCTGCGGACCGGCTTCCGTGCGGGGTATCTGCGCACCCGGGGTCATGTCGAGCTTGCTCATGGCGGCCTCCCCTCCTCCCCTTGTCAGCGGCAGGTTACCGTGCTGCCGACGCGTCGCGCCGATGATCTCTGAAGATCTGTCACCTGTGCGGGGGCGCACGGGGGCTCGGGGATTCTTCCCCGATGCGGGCACTTCGATCCCGATGCGGCAGGATCGTGTCATGAGCCCTCTCACCTCCGTGCGGGTCGATCCCGTCCTGGTCTTCGACGGGGACCGCGCGTTCTGCGGTTCGTGCGTCCGCCTCGCCGAGCGGTACCTGCGCCAGACGCTGGACTCCGGGGGGTGGACGGCGGTGCCGTACCAGGACGCGCCGCTGGCGGAGCTGGGGGTGACGGCGCAGCGGGCCGAGCGCGAGGTGCTCTGGGTCACGCCGGCGGGCCGGGTGTACGGCGGTGCGGCGGCGGTGGCGCGGTTGCTGATGCGCTCGGGCAACGTCTGGGCGTACCTGGGGGCGGTGCTGGCGCTGGCGCCGGTGCGGCCGGTGGCGGAGCTGGTCTACCGGCGGGTGGCGCGCAACCGGCACCGGATGCCGGGCGGTGCGGCGGCGTGCGCGTTGCCGCGGGTGGTGCGCTGAGCGGGGGCGCGGGCCGGCTGCGCCCGATCGGGTGCGGGGCGGCTCTGGGCGCTCGGCGGGCTGGATACCATGGGTCCCGCCGGGTGGGCTGATCCATTCGGCCGCCCGGTGACGCCGCTTCGGCCGCCGGTGGAACACCCGGTGAGATCGGAGCGGTCCGGAAGGCCATGCTCAACAAATACGCGCGTGCCTTCTTCACACGTGTCCTGACCCCGTTCGCCTCGATGCTGCTGCGCTGGGGGGTCAGTCCGGACGCGGTGACCCTGATCGGTACGGCCGGTTCGGTGGCCGGGGCCCTGGTCTTCTTCCCGCGTGGGGAGTTCTTCTGGGGCACGATCACGATCACCCTCTTCATCTTCTCCGACCTGGTGGACGGCAACATGGCCCGCCAGGCCGGTACGTCCAGCACCTGGGGCGCCTTCCTGGACTCCACGCTGGACCGGGTCGCGGACGCGGCGATCTTCGGCGGGCTCGCGCTGTGGTACGCCGGGCGCGGGGACAACGACCTGCTCTGCGCGATCGCGGTGCTCTGCCTGGCGAGCGGCCAGGTGGTCTCGTACACCAAGGCGCGGGCGGAGAGCCTGGGCCTGCCGTGCGACGTGTCGGGGCTGGTGGAGCGGGCCGAGCGGCTGGTGATCACCCTGGTGGCGGCCGGGCTCTCGGGGCTGCACACCTTCGGGGTGCCGTACGTGGAGTGGCTGCTGCCGGTCGCGCTCTGGCTGGTCGGGGTGGGCAGTGTGATCACGGTGCTGCAGCGGATGCTGACAGTGCGGCGCGAGGCCTTCGAGGCGGCCTTGGCGGCGCGGGACAGCTAGGGACTCGCGGGGCGGCCATCGACGCGCGGGACGGCTACGGAACTGAGGCACGGATGCGGGAGAAGCTGGTCGACGTCGGGTACGCGGCGGGCTGGGGGGCGGTGAAGCTGCTGCCCGAGCCACTGGTGCGCCGGCTCGGTGAGCAGGTGGCGGACAGCACCTGGCGCCGGCAGGGCAAGGGGGTGCGGCAGCTGGAGCGCAACCTCGCCCGGGTCCGTCCGCAGGCCACCGCGGCCGAGCTGCGCGAGCTGTCGCGGGCCGGGATGCGCTCCTACCTGCGCTACTGGACGGAGTCGTTCCGGCTGCCGGTGTGGAACGACCGCACGATCGCGGACCGCATCGTGGTGGACGGCATCGAGCACCTGACCGGGGCCATGGACGCGGGGCGCGGTGCGGTGATAGCGCTGCCGCACATGGCGAACTGGGACCACGCCGGGGCCTGGGTGGTGCGCCACCTGGGGTACAACTTCACGACGGTGGCCGAGCGGCTGAAGCCCGAGTCGCTCTTCGACCGGTTCGTGGCCTACCGCGAGGGCCTGGGCATGGAGGTGCTGCCGCTGACCGGCGGCGGGGTGTCGGTGATCGGCACGCTGGCGCGCCGGCTGCGGGCGGGCAAGCTGATCTGCCTGGTGGGGGACCGGGACCTGTCGGACGCGGGGCTGCCGGTGCAGTTCTTCGGCGAGACGACCAAGATGCCGGCGGGTCCGGCGGCGCTGGCGCTGCGCACGGGGGCCGCGCTGATGCCGGTGACGCTCTGGTACGAGGGTCCGGTGATGCGCGGGACCATCAACGCGCCGATCGAGGTGCCGCAGGTCGAGGACCAGCGGCAGGCGACCGCGCTGATGACGCAGGCGATGGCCGACATCTGGGCGCGCGGGATCGCCGAGCACCCGCAGGACTGGCACATGCTGCAGAAGTTCTGGCTGGCCGACCTGCCGGCCGCCAAGGCCGCCCCCGCCGCTGCCGCGGGCGGCCCTGCGGCGGGCGACGCTTCCGCCGGCGGCGCCGAGCCGCGCGAGAAGGTCTGAGGGCCCGATGGTTCTGCGAGAGGGTGACAGGTGAAGATCGGCATCGTCTGCCCGTACGACTGGGACGTGCCCGGCGGTGTGCAGTTCCACATCCGGGACCTGGCCGAGCACCTGATCGGCCTGGGCCACCAGGTGTCGGTGCTGGCGCCGGCCGAGGACGACTCGGGGCTGCCGTCCTACGTGGTGTCGGCGGGCCGGGCGGTGGCGGTGCCCTACAACGGGTCGGTGGCGCGGCTGAGTTTCGGCATCATCTCCGCGACCCGGGTGCGCCGTTGGCTGCGGGACGGTGACTTCGACATCCTGCACGTGCACGAGCCGGCCTCGCCGAGCCTGTCGATGCTGGCGGCCTGGGCGGCGACCGGGCCGATGGTGGCGACCTTCCACACCTCCAACCCGCGCTCGCGGGCGATGATCGCGGCTTCGCCGATCCTGCAGCCGGCGCTGGAGAAGCTCAGCGCCCGGATCGCGGTGAGCGAGTACGCCCGGCGCACGCTGGTGGAGCACCTGGGCGGCGACGCGGTGGTGATCCCCAACGGGGTGGACGTCGAGTTCTTCGCCGGGGCCGAGCCGAACCCGAGCTGGTCGGGCGGCACGATCGGGTTCATCGGGCGGATCAACGAGCCGCGCAAGGGGCTGCCGACGCTGCTGGCGGCGCTGCCGCGGATCCTGGCGGCCCGCCCGGACACCCGGCTGCTGGTGGCGGGCAAGGGGGACGAGGAGGAGGCGGTCGCGGGGCTGGCCCCCGAGGTCCGGGCCAGGGTCGAGTTCCTGGGGATGGTCAGCGACCGGGACAAGGCGCGGCTGCTGCGCAGCGTGGACCTGTACGTGGCGCCCAACACCGGTGGCGAGAGCTTCGGGATCATCCTGGTCGAGGCGATGTCGGCGGCGGCCCCGGTGCTGGCCAGCGACCTGGACGCGTTCGCCCAGGTGCTGGACGGCGGGAAGGCCGGGGAGCTCTTCCCGGTGGAGGACGCGGCGGCGCTGGCGGCGTCCGCGGTGCGGCTGCTGGGTGATCCGGACCGGCGCGCGGAGCTGCGCGAGGCGGCCTCGCGGCACGTGCGGCGCTTCGACTGGGCGACGGTGGGGGCGGACATCCTGGCCGTCTACGAGACGGTCACCGAGGGCACCGACGCCCACGGGGTGCGCGAGGACGAGCCGACCGGGTGGCGCGAGCGGCTGGGGCTGGCCCGGGACTAGGGCCGGGTGGCGCGCGGTCCTCGCGCGGATCGGGGTGATCCCGCTCACAGCCGCGCGGTCCGGCGGTGCCCGCGGTCGGCGGTGCGTGCGGTGGCCGGGCGCAGGGCCCGCGGCCGGTAGCGTGTCGCCCCGTGACTACCTGGATCTGGGCCGCCGTGGCCGTGGTGCTGTTCGCCGTCTACCTGAGCTGGATGGCGGGCCGGCTGGACCGGCTGCACGCGCGGATCGACGCCGCGCGGGCGGCGCTGGACGCGCAGTTGCTGCGCCGGGCGTCGGTGGCGCAGGAGCTGGCCACCTCCTCGCTCTTCGACCCGGCCGCCTCGCTGGTGCTGTACGAGGCCTCGCACGCGGCGCGGCAGGCCGACGAGGAGCACCGCGAGGTGGCGGAGAGCGAGTTGAGCCAGGCGCTGCGCGCGGTCTTCGCGGAGCCGGAGCAGGTGGAGGTGCTGCGGGCGGCGCCCGGTGGGGACGAGGCGCTGCGCGATCTGACGGCCGCGGTGCGCCGGGTGCCGATGGCCCGGCGGTTCCACAACGACGCGGTGCGCGCGGCGCGGGCGGTGCGGGTGCACCGCCTGGTGCGGTACTTCCGGCTGGCCGGGCGGGCGCCGTTCCCGCTGGCCTTCGAGATGGACGACGAGGCGCCGGCGGCGCTCGTGCCGCAGGGTGCGCCGGCCTGATCCGGGTGGCGGGACGGGTACCTGAGGGGGGTCGGGTGGGAGCGTCCAGCAGGCGGACTTTCCGGTTGGTTCCAGCCTGTTTGTCGTGTCGGATGACGGCCGCTGGACTTGGTGGCGCATCAATGAGGCACGCGAACGGCCTACCATAGGGCGATAGCACCGGTTCGTCTTCGAGTGAGGTCTCACGTGTCCACCACCACTCCCGCTTCCGCCGACCAGCCGCAGATCGGTACCGCCCGGGTCAAGCGCGGCATGGCCGAGCAGCTCAAGGGCGGTGTGATCATGGACGTGGTCAACGCCGAGCAGGCCAAGATCGCCGAGGACGCCGGTGCGGTCGCCGTCATGGCGCTCGAGCGCGTTCCCGCCGACATCCGCAAGGACGGCGGGGTCGCCCGGATGTCCGACCCGGACATGATCGACGGCATCATCAGCGCGGTCTCCATCCCGGTCATGGCCAAGTCCCGGATCGGCCACTTCGTCGAGGCGCAGGTCCTGCAGGCGCTCGGCGTCGACTACATCGACGAGTCCGAGGTGCTGACCCCGGCCGACGAGGTCAACCACTCCGACAAGTGGGCCTTCACCACCCCCTTCGTCTGTGGCGCCACCAACCTGGGCGAGGCGCTGCGCCGCATCGCCGAGGGCGCGGCCATGATCCGCTCCAAGGGCGAGGCCGGCACCGGCAACGTGGTCGAGGCCGTGCGCCACATGCGCCAGATCAACGGTGACATCCGTCGCCTGGCCACCCTGGACGAGAACGAGCTGTACGTCGCGGCCAAGAACCTGCAGGCCCCGTACGAGCTGGTCAAGGAGGTCGCGCAGCTGGGCAAGCTCCCGGTCGTGCTGTTCTCCGCCGGTGGTGTGGCCACCCCGGCCGACGCCGCGCTGATGATGCAGCTGGGCGCCGAGGGCGTCTTCGTCGGCTCCGGCATCTTCAAGTCGGGCGACCCGGCCAAGCGCGCCGCGGCCGTCGTGAAGGCCACCACCTTCTTCGACGACCCGAAGGTGATCGCGGACGTCTCGCGCGGCCTGGGCGAGGCCATGGTCGGCATCAACTGCGACACCCTGCCCGAGAGCGAGCGCTACGCCAACCGCGGCTGGTAGTCCCGCTTCCCGGTCCGTCGCGCGTGCAGGTGGCGCGGCGGACCGTCGTGCGTTCCCCCGCCGAAGATCGAACCGCGACGACCGGTCGCGACGACGGAATGAAGGTAGTCACCGTGCCCAGCAGCACCCCCGTGATCGGCGTCCTGGCCCTGCAGGGCGATGTCCGTGAGCACCTGGTCGCTCTCGCCGAGGCGGACGCCCTGGCCCGCCCGGTGCGCCGGGTCGAGGAGCTGGCCGAGGTCGACGCCCTGGTGATCCCCGGTGGGGAGTCCACCACGATGTCCAACCTGGCGCTGGCCTTCGGGCTGATGGAGCCGCTGCGCGAGAGGGTGGCCGCGGGGATGCCGGTCTACGGCTCCTGCGCGGGCATGATCATGCTGGCGGAGAAGATCCTGGACGGCCGCGACGACCAGCAGAGCGTGGGCGGCATCGACATGACGGTGCGCCGCAACGCCTTCGGGCGGCAGAACGAGTCCTTCGAGTCCGCGATCGACTTCAAGGGCTTCGAGGGCGAGCCGGTGCACGGCGTCTTCATCCGCGCGCCGTGGGTCGAGTCGGTCGGCGCCGGCGTCGAGGTGCTGGCGGAGCTGCCCGCCGCCGACGGCGCGGAGAGCCGGATCGTGGCGGTCCGTCAGGGCAACCTGCTGGCCACCTCGTTCCACCCCGAGCTGACCGGCGACCACCGGGTGCACGCGTACTTCGTCCGGATGGTCGAGGCCCGCTGACGCACGGTCGGCGCCGCGCGCTGACCGGTGACCGGTGACCCGTGTGACACCGGTAGGATCTCCGTTGTTTCATTTCCCGTTGGCGACGAAAAGGAGCTGGTGATGTCCGGCCACTCTAAGTGGGCTACCACCAAGCACAAGAAAGCCGTGATCGACGCCAAGCGCGGCAAGCTCTTCGCCAAGATGATCAAGAACATCGAGGTGGCGGCGCGGACCGGTGGCGGCGACCCGGCCGGCAACCCGACGCTCTACGACGCCATCCAGAAGGCCAAGAAGAGCTCGGTCCCGATCGACAACATCAACCGGGCCGTCAAGCGCGGCTCGGGCGCCGAGGCCGGCGGGGCCGACTACTCGACGATCATGTACGAGGGTTACGGCCCGAACGGTGTCGCGGTGCTCATCGAGTGCCTCACCGACAACCGCAACCGCGCCGCCTCCGACGTGCGGGTCGCGATGACCCGCAACGGCGGGAACATGGCCGACCCGGGCTCGGTGTCGTACATGTTCAACCGCAAGGGCGTCGTCATCGTCCCCAAGGGCGACGGCGTGGACGAGGACAGGGTCCTCGAGGTCGTGCTGGAGGCCGGCCTGGACGTCGAGGAGGTCAACGACCTCGGCGAGACCCTCGAGGTGATCTCCGCGCCGACCGACATGGTCGGGGTGCGCACCGCGCTGGTGGAGGCCGGGCTCGACTACGACTCGGCGGACGCCAACTTCGTGCCGAACCTGCAGGTCGAGCTGGACGCCGACGGCGCCCGCAAGATCTTCAAGCTGATCGACGCGCTGGAGGACAGCGACGACGTGCAGAACGTCTTCGCCAACTTCGACATCTCCGACGAGGTCGGCGCGCAGCTCGACGCCGAGTGAGCTGATCCGCTCCGCGGCCCGGTGGTCCTCCTGGACCGCCGGGCCGGTGTCGTTGGTGGAGCGGTGTCGTGGGTGGGGTTGTCGGTGGCTGGCGCTAGGGTCCTGTCTGACCCTTGGCTCTGGGCCGGCGGGACGGACGAAGGGTGGGCACGATGCGGGTACTGGGTGTGGACCCGGGGCTGACCAGGTGCGGTGTCGGGGTGGTCGACGGCGCGCCGGGCCGCCCGCTGCGGATGGTGGCCGTCGGGGTGGTGCGCACCCCGGCCGAGCAGGAGGTCCCGCAGCGGCTGCTGCTGATCGAGGCGGGCCTGGAGGAGTGGATCGACGCCCACCGGCCCGACATCGTCGCCATCGAGCGGGTCTTCGCCCAGCACAACGTGCGCACCGTGATGGGCACCGCGCAGGCCAGCGCGGTGGCGATGCTCTGCGCGAGCCGGCGCGGGATCCCGGTGGTGCTGCACACGCCCAGCGAGGTCAAGGCGGCCGTCACCGGGTCGGGTCGGGCCGACAAGGCGCAGGTCACCGCGATGGTGACCCGGCTGCTGCGGCTGGACGCCCCGCCCAAGCCGGCGGACGCCGCCGACGCGCTGGCGCTGGCGATCTGCCACATCTGGCGCGGCTCGGCCACCGACAAGATCGCGGCCGCGCTCGCCCGCACCACCACGGCCGCCGCGGCCGCCGTCGCCGCCCGAACCGCTGCCGCCGCCGGCGCCGCCCGAAGTGCCGCCGCCACCGCTCGAACCGCTGCCGCCGTCACCACCGGTGCCCGGCCGGCCGTCCGCAAGGAGTACCGCCCGTGATCGCGTTCGTCCAGGGCCCGGTGGCCGCCCTCGCCACCGGCACCGCCGTCGTGGAGGTCGGCGGGGTCGGCTTCGCCGTCCAGTGCACCCCCCTCACGCTGGCCACCCTGCGGTTGGGCCAGCCGGCCCGGCTCGCCACCTCCCTGGTGGTCCGCGAGGACTCGCTCACCCTCTACGGCTTCGCCGACGAGGACGAGCGCGCCACCTTCGAGATCCTCCAGGCGGCCCCGGGCGTGGGACCGCGCCTGGCCCAGGCGATGCTCGGCGTGCACAGTCCCGACGCGCTGCGCCTGGCGGTGGCCGGCGGGGACGAGCGGGCGCTGATCCAGGTGCCCGGGATCGGCAAGGCCAAGGCGGCCAAGCTGCTGCTGGAGTACAAGGACAAGCTCGGCGCCCCGCACGGAACGGTGCCCGCGCAGAAGCCGCTCGCCGCCGGCCCGGCGCCCTGGAGCGAGCAGCTGCACGCGGCCCTGGTCGGGCTCGGCTACGCTCCGCGGGAGGCCGACGAGGCGGTGACCGCGGTCACCCCGCAGGCCGAGGAGCAGGCGGTCACCGACGTCGGTGTGCTGCTCAAGGCCGCACTGCGCACGCTCAACCGCACCCGCTGAGCGGCCGCGGCGGTGGCCGGTGCCCCGGCCCACCGTGCCGCGCCGCCGGTCGTCATGACCCCATGACGATCTGACGCCCTATCACCTTGTCGACTTGGAGCCCGCCCTGATGAGCCCGTACGACTCCGACCCCGACGACCGGCTGCCCGCCGACCGGTTGGTGGCGCCCGCCGCCGACGGGGAGGACCAGGCGGTCGAGGCGGCGCTGCGGCCCAAGATGCTGGACGAGTTCATCGGCCAGGAGCGGGTCCGCGAGCAGCTCTCGCTGGTCCTGCGGGCGGCCCGGATGCGCGGCGCCGCCCCGGACCACGTGCTGCTCAGCGGCCCGCCCGGGCTGGGCAAGACCACGCTGTCGATGATCATCGCGGCCGAGCTGAACGCGCCGATCCGGATCACCTCGGGGCCGGCCATCCAGCACGCCGGTGACCTGGCCGCGATCCTCTCCTCGCTCACCGAGGGCGAGGTGCTCTTCCTCGACGAGATCCACCGGATGTCGCGCCCGGCCGAGGAGATGCTCTACATGGCGATGGAGGACTTCCGGGTCGACGTGATCGTCGGCAAGGGGCCCGGCGCCACCGCGATCCCGCTGGAGCTGCCGCCGTTCACCCTGGTCGGCGCCACCACCCGGGCCGGCCTGCTGCCGCCCCCGCTGCGCGACCGCTTCGGCTTCACCGGGCACATGGAGTTCTACGCCCCCAGCGAGCTGGAGCGGGTGGTGCACCGCTCGGCCGCCCTGCTGGACGTCGAGATCGACCCGGCCGGCGCCGCCGAGATCGCCGGCCGCTCCCGCGGGACGCCGCGGATCGCCAACCGGCTGCTGCGCCGGGTGCGCGACTACGCCCAGGTCGAGCACGACGGCGTGGTCAGCCGGCAGATCGCCGCCCGGGCCCTACAGGTCTACGAGGTGGACGCGCGCGGACTCGACCGGCTGGACCGGGCGGTGCTGGACGCGCTGCTGCGGCTCTTCGGCGGCGGACCGGTGGGGCTCTCCACGCTGGCGGTCGCGGTGGGGGAGGAGGCCGAGACGGTCGAGGAGGTGGCCGAGCCCTTCCTGGTCCGCGAGGGTCTGCTGGCCCGCACCCCGCGTGGCCGGATCGCGACGGCCGCGGCCTGGCAGCACCTGGGCCTGACCCCGCCCGTGCAGCTCCCCGGCGGACGCGTGGCGGCCCCCGCGCAGCGGGAGCTCTTCGACCCCGCGGGCGAGTGAGTTCGACCCCGGAACAGAGAGAGCCGGTCGGGACTCGCCACCTTTGGCGGCAGGATGCGATGCTTGGCGTTGTCCGATCAGATCGAGTCTCCTAGACTTCGCCGGACCGCCCCGTCTCACCGGACGGGCCGACCATCTCCACTGGCCACCCGCCGGGTGGCGCATAAAGGACCCTGTCTGTAGTGATTACTCTCATCATCCCCCTCTTCATGGTCGGCGCGATCGTCCTCATGATGAGGTCGCAGAAGAAGCGCCAGCAGCAGGTCCAGAGCATGCAGTCGGCCATGGAGCCGGGCTCGGCGGTGCGCACCATCGGTGGCCTCTACGCCACGGTCAAGTCGATCAACGACTCCACCGTCGAGCTCGAGATCGCCCCCGGTGTCATCACGCACTTCGCCAAGAGCGCCGTCGCCGCGGTGATCGACCCGCAGGAGTACGACGAGATCATCAACGGCCGCCCCGAGGGGGACGAGGAGGCCGAACTCGCCGACGTCGAGCCCATCGAGACCGAGGACGACACGACGCACGACGAGGCCGTCAGCCTGGACAAGGGCGAGGGCGACAAGCCCGTCGGCAAGTAGTACAGACGGTCTGCACCACCAACTTCACGGTTGTCCGCGACCTGCGCTGCCTGCTGTCCCCACGGGCCGGCAGCGCTGAGTCGGCGGCATGGGACAGGGAGAAACGAGCAAGGTGGCAACACCCAAGTCGCGTCCGCGCGACGGCTACCCGGGGCGGGCACTGGCCCTGGTCCTGGCAATCGCCGTCGGACTGGTCGCCCTCATGTTCAGCACGGGCCACAGGACGCCTCGTCTCGGGATCGACCTCGCCGGCGGGACCAGCGTCACGCTGACGGCCACGTCGCAGGACAAGAGCGCGATCAACCAGGCCAACATGGACGTCGCGGTCGGGATCATCCAGAAGCGTGTCAACGCTTTCGGTGTCTCCGAGGCGGAGGTCCAGACCCAGGGCAGCGACAACATCATCGTCAACATCCCGAACGGCGGTGACAACCAGAAGACGGCACAGCAGGTCGGCACCACCGCCAAGCTGTACTTCCGCCCGGTGTTGGCGATCGCCCCGACCGGGGTGACCCTTCCTCCCGCCACCAGCAGCCCCAGCGCTGCCGGCAGCGGCAGCCCGCAGCCCGCGCCCAGCGGTTCGGCCTCGGCGCCCGCCGGCACCGCCGCCGCCTCGGCCGCGCCGAGCGGTTCGGCCAAGCCCACCGCCAGCGCCTCCACCGCCGGCCGCGCGCTCTCGCAGGGCCTGAAGGCCGCCGACCCGACCTCCTCGGCGTCGGCCTCCGCCCCCGCCTCGCCCGCCGCCAGCGGCTCCGCCGCCGCCTCCGCGCCGGCCTCCGCGCCCGCCAGCGGTGCGCCTTCCGCGGCCCCCTCGGCCCCCAGCGCCGCCGACATCTCGGCCGCGATGACCCAGGGCACCGTGCCGGCCGAGCTGCAGCAGCAGTTCACCGCGCTGGACTGCTCGAAGCCCGCGCAGCAGGCGCTGGACTACCAGACCGCCCCGGACAAGGCCACCGTGGCCTGCTCCTACAACAAGGAGCAGGGCGGCTACTACAAGTACGCGCTGGGCCCGGTGGGGGTCAACGGCTCGGACGTCACCAAGGCGCAGGCCGGCTTCGACAACCAGCACGGCTCCGGCTGGGAGGTGCTGCTGACCTTCAACGACGCCGGCTCCAAGGCGTTCGCCGACACCACCGGCCAGCTCGCCGCGCTGGGCGCCAGCGCCCCGGGCACCCCCGCCAACCAGTTCGCCATCGTGCTGGACGGCAAGGTCGTCTCGCACCCGTCGGTGCAGGCCGCGATCCCCGGCGGCAACGCGGTGATCTCCGGCACCTTCAGCCAGGACGACGCGAACAGCCTCGCCAACGTGCTGAGCTTCGGCGCGCTGCCGCTGAGCTTCACCCAGAGCGACGTGACCACCGTCTCCCCGCAGCTCGGTGGTGACCAGCTGCACGCCGGTCTGCTCGCCGGCGGCATCGGCCTGCTGCTGGTCGTGCTCTACTCGCTGATCTACTACCGCGGCCTGGGCCTGGTCTCCATCGCGGGCCTGGTGGTCTCCGCGGTCCTGACCTACGCGATCATGTGCCTGCTGGGCGCCGGGATCGGCTTCGCGCTGAACCTGCCCGCGATCTGCGGTGCGATCGTGGCGATCGGTATCACGGCGGACTCCTTCATCGTGTACTTCGAACGCATCCGCGACGAGGTCCGCGACGGCGCTCCGCTGCGCCCGGCCGTGCAGCGCGCCTGGCCGCGCGCCCGACGCACCATCCTGGTCTCCGACTTCGTGTCGTTCCTCTGTGCCGCGGTGCTCTACATCGTCTCGGTCGGCAAGGTCCAGGGCTTCGCCTTCACCCTGGGTCTGACCACGCTGCTCGACGTCGTGGTGATCTTCCTCTTCACCAAGCCGATGATCACGGTCCTGGCCCGGCGCAAGTTCTTCGCCGACGGACACCCGTGGTCCGGTCTGGACCCGAAGCGCCTGGGCGCCCGCCCGCCGGTGCGCGGCGGCCGCCGTCGCCCCGCCACCTCTGCTGCCGCGAAGGAGGCCTGACCCCATGTCACGCTTCGGCAATCTCGGCCACCGTCTCTACCAGGGCGAGGTCAGCTTCGACTTCGTCGGCCGGCGCAAGCTCTGGTACAGCATCTCGGCCGCCATCGTGGCCGCGGCGGTCATCGGTCTGACCGCGATCGGCCTGCACCTGGGCATCGAGTTCAAGGGCGGCTCGGTCTACACCGTGCAGAAGCCCGGCCTGTCGGTCTCGCAGGCCCAGGACGCGGCCAACAAGATCACCGGCGACGGCACCGCGGTGGTGCAGTCCACCGGTGACGGCAAGATCCGCATCCAGGTCAGCTCCAACGAGAAGATCCCGGCCGACACCTTCACCCAGCAGCTCTCCACCGACCTGAGCGTGCCGGCGAAGAACATCGACGCCCAGGTGGTGGGCCCGAGCTGGGGCCACCAGATCTCCCAGAAGGCCCTGCTGGGCCTGGTGATCTTCATGGTGCTGGTCACCGCCTACCTGGCGGTCGCCTTCGAGTGGCGGATGGCGGTGGCCGCGCTGGTCGCCCTCGTCCACGACCTGCTGATCACCATCGGCGTCTACGCCCTGGTGGGCTTCGAGGTCACGCCCGGTACGGTGATCGGCTTCCTGACGATCCTCGGGTACTCGCTCTACGACACGGTCGTCGTCTTCGACACCGTGAAGGAGAACACCAAGAACCTCGAGAAGCAGAACAAGGTCACCTACAGCGAGGCCGCCAACCACGGCCTCAACCAGACCCTGGTGCGTTCCATCAACACCACCGTGGTCGCCCTGCTGCCGGTGGCCGCGCTGCTCTTCATCGGTGGCGGCCTGCTCGGCGCCGGTACCCTGAACGACATCTCGCTCGCCCTGTTCATCGGCCTGGCCGCCGGTGCCTACTCCTCCATCTGCGTCGCCACCCCGCTGCTCGCGCAGCTCAAGGAGCAGATGCCGGAGATGAAGGCGCTGACCAAGCGGGTCGCCCAGCGACGCGCCTCGGAGGCCAAGGCCGCGGCCCTGGCTCCCCAGGACGACGCGTCGGCGCAGGGTGACTACGAGGGTGACGATGACGCGGTCGAGGGCGTGACGGCGGCTATGGTCGGTCAGCGTAACCAGCCGGTCAGCCGCAGCCGCGGCAAGAACCGCCCCTCCGGCAAGCGCTGAACCCCACCGAAGGAATCCCCGTGACCAGCCCTGACACCGCCCTGGCCGACCTGCTGACCAGCAGGATCCGGGACGTCGCCGACTACCCGAAGCCCGGGGTGCTGTTCAAGGACATCGCCCCGCTGCTCGCCGACGCCGAGGCCTTCGCGGCCCTCACCAGGGCGCTGGCGCAGCGGGCCGGCGAGCTGGGGGCGACCAAGGTGGTGGGCCTGGAGGCGCGCGGCTTCGTGCTGGCGGCTCCGGCGGCCTTCGCGGCCGGGCTCGGCTTCGTGCCGATCCGCAAGAAGGGCAAGCTGCCCGGCGAGGTGTTCCAGCAGTCGTACGACCTGGAGTACGGGTCGGCGACGCTGGAGGTCCAGTGCGACGCGTTCGCCCCGGGCGAGCGGGTGCTGGTGGTCGACGACGTGCTCGCCACCGGCGGCACCATCGCCGCCTCGCTGGACCTGGTCCGGCGCACGGGGGCGGAGCTGGTCGGGGTGGTCGTGCTGATGGAGCTCGGCTTCCTGGACGGCCGCGCGCGGCTCGCCCCGCACCTGGGCAGTGCCCCGCTGGAGACGCTGGTCACGGTCTGAGGTACCCGGTCACCCGGGAGTGCGAGAGCGCCGTTCTCTTCGGAGAGCGGCGCTCTCGGCATGTCAGCGGCCGGGCGGCGGAACGCCGCCGCGTCACCCTCGGTACCATGAAGGTTCATCCGGTGCGTACCGAGGAGTGTCCTTGCCCGACGAGGTAGTGCCCGCGGCCAAGGCCGCCGCCCCCCAGAACCAGCAGCAGGGCGACCGGCCCGCGCCCTCGGGGGCCACCCCGGCACGCCCGGCAGCGCCCTCGGCGGCCCCCTCACGCCCGGTGGCGCCGGCCGGCCGCCCGTCCTCCTCCGCCGGCGGCATGCGCGCGCGCCTGGCCCGCTTCGGCGGCCAGCGCACCACCGTCCTCAACCCGGTCCTGGAACCGCTCTTCCGCACCATCCGGGCCGGCGACCCCAAGGCCGACCCGGCCCTGCTGCGCGACATCGAGCGCGCCTACACGGTCGCCGAGCGCTGGCACCGCGGCCAGAAGCGCAAGAGCGGCGACCCGTACATCACCCACCCGCTGGCGGTGGCCACCATCCTGGCCGAGCTGGGGATGGACGCGCCGACCCTGATGGCGGGCCTGCTGCACGACACCGTCGAGGACACCGACTACGGCCTGGAGACCCTGCGCCAGGACTTCGGCGACTCGGTCGCCCTGCTGGTGGACGGCGTCACCAAGCTCGACAAGGTGAAGTTCGGCGAGGCCGCGCAGGCGGAGACGGTCCGCAAGATGGTCGTGGCGATGGCCAAGGACCCGCGGGTCCTGGTGATCAAGCTCGCCGACCGCCTGCACAACATGCGCACCATGCGGTACCTCAAGCGGGAGAAGCAGGAGAAGAAGGCCCGCGAGACGCTGGAGATCTACGCCCCGCTGGCGCACCGGCTGGGCATGAACACCATCAAGTGGGAGCTGGAGGACCTGGCCTTCGCCATCCTCTACCCCAAGATGTACGACGAGATCGTCCGGCTGGTGGCCGAGCGCGCGCCCAAGCGCGACGAGTACCTGGCCACCGTGATCGACCAGGTGCAGGGCGACCTGCGCGGCGCGCGGATCTCGGCCGCGGTGACCGGCCGCCCCAAGCACTACTACTCGGTCTACCAGAAGATGATCGTCCGCGGCCGCGACTTCGCGGAGATCTACGACCTGGTGGGCATCCGGGTCCTGGTCGACACGGTGCGCGACTGCTACGCGGCGCTCGGCACCATCCACGCGCGGTGGAACCCGGTCCCCGGCCGGTTCAAGGACTACATCGCGATGCCCAAGTTCAACATGTACCAGTCGCTGCACACCACGGTGATCGGCCCCGGCGGCAAGCCGGTCGAGCTGCAGATCCGCACCTTCGACATGCACCGGCGGGCCGAGTACGGCATCGCCGCGCACTGGAAGTACAAGCAGCGCGCGGTGGCCGGCGCCTCCAAGGTCCGCACCGACACGCCCTCCCAGGTCCGCAAGGACGACAAGGCCGGCGCGGTCAACGAGATGGCCTGGCTGCGCCAGCTGCTGGACTGGCAGAAGGAGACCGAGGACCCCAGCGAGTTCCTGGAGTCGCTGCGCTTCGACCTCTCCAACAACGAGGTCTTCGTTTTCACCCCCAAGGGCGACGTCATAGCGTTGCCGGCCGGTGCCACCCCGGTGGACTTCGCCTTCGCCGTGCACACCGAGGTCGGGTACCGCTGCATAGGAGCCCGGGTCAACGGGCGCCTGGTGCCGCTGGAGTCGACGCTGGAGAACGGCGACCTGGTGGAGGTCTTCACCTCCAAGGCCGAGGGCGCCGGCCCCTCGCGGGACTGGCTGGGCTTCGTCAAGTCGCCGCGGGCCCGCAACAAGATCAAGGCCTGGTTCTCCAAGGAGCGCCGCGAGGAGGCGATCGAGCAGGGCAAGGAGGCCATCGCGCGGGCCATGCGCAAGCAGGGCCTGCCGATCCAGCGGATCCTCACCGGCGACTCGCTGGTCACGCTGGCGCACGAGATGCGCTACCCCGACATCTCCTCGCTCTACGCGGCGATCGGCGAGGGCCACGTCGCGGCGCAGAACATCGTGCAGAAGCTGGTCCAGGCACTCGGCGGCGAGGAGAGCGCCACCGACGACCTGGCCGAGACCGCGACGCCCACCAGCGACGGCCGCGCCGCGCGCCGGCGCCGGGCCAAGGGCGACCCGGGCGTGATCGTCAAGGGCGTGGACGACGTCTGGGTCAAGCTCTCGCGTTGCTGCACCCCGGTGCCGGGCGACCCGATCGTGGGCTTCGTGACCCGCGGCAACGGCGTCTCGGTGCACCGCGCGGACTGCGTCAACGTGGACTCGCTCACCCAGCAGCCCGAGCGGATGATCGAGGTGGAGTGGGCGCCGACCCAGTCCTCGGTCTTCCTGGTGGCCATCCAGGTCGAGGCGCTGGACCGCTCCCGGCTGCTGTCGGACGTCACCCGGGTGCTCTCCGACCAGCACGTCAACATCCTGTCGGCGGCGGTGCAGACCTCGCGCGACCGGGTGGCGATGAGCCGGTTCACCTTCGAGATGGGCGATCCCAAGCACCTGGGGCACGTGCTCAAGGCGGTGCGCGGGGTGGAGGGCGTGTACGACGTCTACCGGGTCACCTCGGCCCGCAAGTAGGCCGCCACGGCCCGCCGGTGGGCCGTGGCAGCCGTGACGGACGCGAAGGGCCCGGGACCACCTGAGGTGGTGGTCCCGGGCCCTTCGCGCACCCACGCGGGGCGGGTGTCAGCCGCTGAACTCCTCCAGGCTCTTCAGCGCCTGGTCCAGCAGTGCCTGACGGCCCGCCAGTTCACCCTCCAGCTTCTTGGCCTTGGCCTCGTTGCCGGCCGCCCGCGCCTTGTCGGCCTCGGCGCGCAGCTTGTCCACCGCGCTCTGCAGCAGACCCGTCATGCCGGCCGCGCGGGCCTTGGCCTCCGGGTTGGAGCGCTTCCACTCGGCCTCCTCGGCCTCGCGCACGGCCCGCTCCACGGTGTTCAGCCGGGCGTCCAGCTTCGGACGGGCGTCGCGCGGCACGTGCCCGATCGCCTCCCAGCGCTCGTTCACGTCGCGCAGCGCGGCCTTGGCGGCCTTGAGGTCGGTGATCGGCAGGATCGCCTCGGCCTCGACGAGCAGGGCCTCCTTGAGCTTCTGGTTCTCACCCTGCTCGGCGTCGCGCTCGGTGAAGACCGCCGAGCGGGCCTGGAAGAAGACGTCCTGCGCGCCGCGGAAGCGGGCCCACAGCTCGTCCTCGGCGTCGCGCTGGGCGCGCCCGGCGGCCTTCCACTGCGCCATCAGGTCGCGGTAGCGGGCTGCGGTGTCACCCCACTCGACGGAGCTGGAGAGCGCCTCGGCCTCGCTGACCAGCCGCTCCTTGACCGCCTTGGCCTGGTCGCGCTCGGCGTCCAACGACGCGAAGTGCGCCTTGCGGTGCTTGGAGAAGACCGACCGGGCGTGCGAGAAGCGGTGCCACAGCTCGTCGTCGCTCTTGCGGTCCAGGCGCGGCAGGCCCTTCCAGGTGTCCACCAGCGCGCGCAGCCGGTCGCCGGCCTCCCGCCACTGGGTGGACTCGGCGAGCTGCTCGGCCTCGGCGACCAGCGCCTCCTTGGCGTGGCGGGTCTCGTCGGCCGCCTTGGCGCGGGCCGCCTTGCGCTCCACCTGACGGGACTCGATCTCCCCGCTCAGGGTGTCCAGCCGCTTGGCGAGCGCGTCCAGGTCACCGACCGCGTGCGCCTCGACGACCTGGGCGCGCAGGTGGTCCAGCGCGGTCTGCGCGTCCTTCGCCGCCAGGTCGGTCTTGCGGATCCGGTGCTCCAGCAGGCCGATCTCGGCAGCCAGGCCCTGGTACTTGCGCTCGAAGTAGGCGAGAGCCTCCTCGGGGGAGCCCGCCTGCCAGGAGCCGACGACGCGTTCGCCCTCGGCGGTCCTGACGTAGACGGTCCCCTGCTCGTCGACACGGCCCCACGGGTCGCTGCTCACAGCGCCTCCTCCACATGACGTTCCGCCGACCGCCGTGCGGTGCGGATCCGTCGTCCACAGTTGAATGTGCGGCGGACCGATGGCCCACCGTCCCTGCCCGCCCGGTTCTACCAGTTGCCGAGGGTGACGGCGAACGGGTCAGGGCACCCTACACAACAGCAACATAGGCGACCAGGCCCGGTGCTGTCCGCATCCGGGCCGGGCCAATTCGCGCGGCGGTGACGATCGGTGCGCCGGCCGCCGCGCGAGATCGTCAGCCCTTGGTGGTGGTCACCTTGTCGAGCACCACGTTCGCGTTCGGGGCGCCGTCGCCGGTGCCGCCCTGCACGCCGCCGGCGGCGATGTTGGTGAGCACGTCCAGGCCGCCGGTGATCTTGCCGAACGGGGTGTAACTGGGCGGCAACTGGGTGTCCTTGTAGACCAGGAAGAACTGGCTGCCGTTGGTGCCCGGGCCCGCGTTGGCCATCGCCACGGTGCCGGCCGGGTAGGTGGCGCCGGTCAGGTTCTCGTCCGGGAACTGGTAGCCGGGGCCGCCCGAGCCACCGGGGTTGGTGGCGCTGGCCGTCGGGTCACCGCACTGCAGGACGTAGATGCCCGAGGTGGTCAGGCGGTGGCACTTGACGTGGTCGAAGTAGTTCTGACCCGCCAGGAACACGAAGGAGTTGACCGTGTGCGGCGCCTTGGCGGCGTCCAGCGCGATGGTGACCGTGCCGCAGCTGGTCTCCAGGTCCGCGGTGTACTGGGCGTTGGTGTCCAGCGCCATCGCCGGCTCGCTGGTCCACTTCTTGCCGTTGGGGGCGCCGGCCGCCGGCGGGTTGCAGCCCTTGACCGGGCTGGGCGCGGCCGCGGGTGCGCTCGCGGTCGGCGCGGCGTTCGCGGTGTCGGTCTTCTTGGCGTCGGACTTGAAGACGCCACCGGCCCAGGCACCACCGGCGGCCAGGACCACCACGGCCACCGCGGCACCGATGCCGGCGTTGCGCCGCCGGGCCTTGGCCTGGGCCTTGGCGCGGTTCGCCTGCTGCCGGTCGTACTTCTCGCGGGCGAGCTGCCGCCGCCGCTGTTCGCTGCTGACCACCGGCCGTGTCTCCTCAGTACTGGCGCGCGCCGGGTTCGCCGCGCGAAACGTGTCGGGCGGATCATCGCATCCGCTGGGCGCCAAGTGTAGGGACCTTGTCTGTAAGAACACGGTGAGGCGGGCATGGCAATGATCACGAACGACCGGCCCGGCGGCACGCTCGTATCTGGTTCGCGGCCGGTGCCGTGGCGCCGGTAGGCTGCACCGGAGCACTCCGCACCCCCGATCGCCCGCCGCCGACCGCCCACCGAACTGCCGAAGGACTGCCGTGTTCATCGCCGGATTTCCCGCCGGAGCCTGGGGCACCAACTGCTACCTCGTCGCGCCCGCGGCCGGCGAGGAGTGCGTGATCGTGGACCCCGGACACCAGGCGGCCGCCGGCGTCGAGGCGATGGTGCGCGAGCACGGTCTCAAGCCGGTCGCCGTGGTGCTCACCCACGGACACATCGACCACGTCGCCTCGGTGGTCCCGGTCTGCGGCGCCAAGGACATCCCGGCCTACCTGCACCCCGAGGACCGGTTCATGCTCACCGACCCGGAGAAGGCGCTCGGTCGCTCGATCGGGCAGCAGCTGATGGGCGAGTTGACCATCGGCGAGCCGGCCGACCTGCGCGAGCTGACAGACGGCGTGGAGCTGGAACTGGCCGGACTGCGGCTGACCGTCGACCACGCGCCCGGCCATACCAAGGGGTCGGTGACGTTCCGGACGCCCGCGACCGACCAGGTCCCACCGGTCCTGTTCTCGGGCGACCTGCTCTTCGCCGGCTCCATCGGGCGCACGGACTTCCCCGGCGGCAGCCACAGCGCGATCATGCGCTCGCTCGCCCGGGTCTGCCTGCCCCTCGACGACGCCACCGTGGTCCTCTCCGGCCACGGCGACCAGACCACCATCGGCCGCGAGCGCGCCACCAACCCCTACCTCCAGCAAGCGGCAGGGGCGTTGCCCGCCCCCGCGGCCCCGCGACGAGGAATGTGACGGAAGAGAAGTTGAGCACCTTCACCGCCCCCAAGGGCACCTACGACCTGCTTCCGCCGAGGTCCGCGACGGTCCTGGCGATCCGCGCGGCACTGTCGGCGCCGCTGCGCCGGGCCGGCTACGGCTACGTCGAGACCCCGGTCTTCGAGGACGTCAAGCTCTTCTCCCGCGGTGTCGGCGAGTCCACCGACATCGTCAGCAAGGAGATGTACACCCTCACCACCAAGGGCGGCGACGACCTCGCGCTGCGCCCGGAGGGCACCGCCTCGGTGGTCCGCGCCGCCCTGCAGGCCAACCTGCACAGGCTCGGCAACCTGCCCGTCAAGCTCTGGTACGGCGGCTCCTTCTACCGCTACGAGAAGGCCCAGAAGGGCCGTTACCGCCAGTTCGCCCAGGTCGGCGCGGAGGCGATCGGCGCCGAGGACCCGGCGCTCGACGCCGAGCTGATCATCCTGGCCGACGACGCGTTCCGCGCCCTGGGCCTGCGCGACTACCGGCTGCTGCTCAACAGCCTGGGCGACAAGCAGTGCCGGCCGGTCTACCGCGCCGCCCTCCAGGCGTTCCTGGCCGGCCTGGACCTGGACGAGGACACCCGGCGCCGGGCCGAGATCAACCCGCTGCGGGTGCTGGACGACAAGCGCGAGGCCGTGCAGGCCCAGCTGGTCGACGCCCCGCGGCTGCGCGACTACCTCTGCGAGGACTGCAAGGCCTACGACGAGCAGGTCCGCGAGCTGCTCACGCTGGCCGGCGTCGCCTTCGTCGACGACCCCAAGCTGGTGCGCGGCCTGGACTACTACACCCGCACCACCTTCGAGTTCGTGCACGACGGCCTCGGCGCGCAGTCCGCGATCGGCGGCGGCGGGCGCTACGACGGTCTGTCCGAGATGCTCGGCGGCCCCGCGCTGCCCTCGGTGGGCTGGGGCCTGGGCGTGGACCGCACCGAACTCGCGCTGGAGGCCGAGGGCATCGTCCTGGACCTGCCGGCCACCACCGAGGTCTACGCGGTGGCGCTCGGCGAGGAGGCCAAGAACGTGCTCTTCGCCAAGGTCACCGAGCTGCGCCGGGCGGGCGTGGCCACCGACCTGGCCTTCGGTGTCAAGGGCATCAAGAACGCCATGAAGTCCGCCGACCGCTCCGGGGCCCGCTTCGCCCTGGTCGCAGGAGACCGCGACCTCGCCGAAGGGGTCGTCCAGCTCAAGGACCTGACCACCGGCGAGCAGGTCCCGGTCGCTCTCGAAGCACTCGTCACCACCCTGAAGGAGAAGCAGCTGTGATCCGCACGCACGACGCGGGCACGCTCCGCGCGGAGCACGCCGGAACCACCGTCACCCTGGCCGGCTGGGTCGCCCGCCGCCGCGACCACGGTGGGGTGGCGTTCATCGACCTGCGCGATGCCTCGGGCACCGTGCAGGTCGTGGTCCGCGACCTCGACTCGGTGCACGGCCTGCGCGCCGAGTACTGCGTGAAGGTGGTCGGCGACGTCCGGATCCGCCCCGAGGGCAACGAGAACGCGGACATCGCGACCGGCGCCGTCGAGGTCGTGGTGAGCTCGATCGAGGTGCTCTCCGAGGCCGCGCCGCTGCCCTTCCAGGTCGCCGAGTACGAGCCGGGCACCGTCAACGAGGAGGTCCGGCTGCGCTACCGCTACCTGGACCTGCGCCGCGAGGGCCCGGCCCGCGCGCTGCGCCTGCGCTCGAAGGTCAACCACATCATCCGCACGGTGATGGAGGAGAACGACTACCTCGACATCGAGACGCCGTACCTCACCCGCTCCACCCCCGAGGGCGCCCGCGACTTCCTGGTCCCGGTCCGCCTGCAGCCGGGCCACTGGTACGCCCTGCCGCAGTCCCCGCAGCTCTTCAAGCAGCTGCTGATGGTCGCCGGCATGGAGCGCTACTACCAGATCGCCCGCTGCTTCCGCGACGAGGACTTCCGCGCCGACCGCCAGCCGGAGTTCACCCAGCTGGACATCGAGGCCTCCTTCGTCGACCAGGAGGACGTGCTGGCCCTGGGCGAGAAGCTGGTCGCGCGCATCTGGTCCGAGGTGCACGGCTACCAGCTCCCCAGCCCGCTGCCGCGGATCAGCTACGCGGACGCCATGAGCCGCTACGGCTCCGACAAGCCCGACGTCCGCTTCGGCCAGGAACTCACCGACCTGACCGAGTACTTCAAGGGCACCGAGTTCCGGGTCTTCCAGGCGCCGTACGTCGGCGCGGTGGTCATGCCCGGCGGAGCCTCGCAGCCGCGCAAGGCGCTCGACGCCTGGCAGGACTGGGCCAAGGCGCGCGGCGCCCGGGGCCTGGCCTACGTGGTCATCGACGCCGAGAGCGGCGAGCTGCGCGGTCCGGTCGCCAAGAACCTCAGCGCCGAGCACCTGGCCGGCCTGGCCGCGGCCGCCGGCGCCAAGAACGGCGACGCGATCTTCTTCGCGGCCGGCAAGCAGACCGCCTCCCAGGAGCTGCTGGGCGCCGCCCGCCTGGAGATCGGTCGCCGCTGCGAGCTGATCGACGAGTCGCAGTGGGCCTTCCTGTGGGTCGTGGACTTCCCGATGTTCGAGCCGATCGAGGACGACAAGGGCGCCTTCCAGGGCTGGCACGCGGTGCACCACCCGTTCACCGCGCCCACCGCGGAGTCGCTGGCGACCTTCGACACCGACCCCGGCAGCGCGCTCTCCAACGCCTACGACCTGGTGCTCAACGGCTCGGAGCTCGGCGGCGGTTCGATCCGTATCCACCAGCGCGACGTGCAGAAGCGGGCGTTCGACGCGATCGGCCTCTCCGAGGAGGAGGCGGCCTCGCAGTTCGGCTTCCTGCTGGACGCCTTCAACTACGGCCCGCCGCCGCACGGCGGCATCGCGCTGGGCCTGGACCGGGTGGTGACCCTGCTCGGCGGGTACGACACCATCCGTGACGTCATCGCCTTCCCGAAGACGTCCACCGGTGGCGACCCGCTCACCGGTGCCCCCACCCCGATCACCCCCGCGCAGCGCCGCGAGGCCGGCGTGGACGCCCAGCCCAAGCTCCGCGAGGAGCCCAAGTCGCAGGCTCCGCAGGAGTCCTGACACTCGATTGACCATCACCGCTCCGGCCGGTGCGCCTCTCTGCGCACCGGCCGGAGCGCGTCCACAAAGGAGTGGGCATGGAGCTGCGGATCAGAGTCGAGGAGCCGGCCGACGCACCCGCCACCAGACGGGTGCACATGGCGGCCTTCCCCGGACCGGAGGAGGCCGACCTGGTGGACGCGCTGCGCGCGGACCCGTGCTGGCTGCCGGAACTGTCGCTGGTCGCCGTCGACGAGGGCGGCCTGGTGGTGGCGCACGTGCTGATGACCCGGCTGCGGGTCGGCGACGGCGCCGCGCTGGCACTGGCGCCGGTGGCGGTGGCCCCGGAGTGGCAGCGCCGCGGGGTCGGCGAGCAGGTGGTCCGGGCGGCCCTGGCGGCCGCCGAGGGCGCGGGGGAGCAGCTGGTGGTGGTGCTGGGCGATCCCGCGTACTACGGGCGGTTCGGCTTCGGGCCGGCCGCCGGGCACGGCGTGAGCGGCCCCTACGAGGTGCCCGACGAGGTCTTCCAGGTGCTCACGCTGCCCGCCTACGACGGCACCCCGCGCGGCCACTGCGCCTACCCGGAGCCGTTCGACGGCCTCTGACGGCTGCTGACGGTTCCTGACGGCGGCCCGCGGCTCCCCGGCCGGCGCGATCACCCGGCTGCCCGGTCGCCGCCGGGTGCGCCGTCCTGCGCGGGTGGGCTGATCGGACATACCGTGAGGGGTCGTCAGAACCCTTCCCGCGGAGGCGCCACCGTGACCCTTGAGCCCGCCAAGCAGCCCCGACTCGCCAAGGCCCTGTACGAGAAGGAGCTGCTGCGCCTGCAGAACGAGCTGGTCAAGCTCCAGGAGTGGGTGCGGGTGGAGGGCATCCGGCTGGTGGTGGTCTTCGAGGGCCGGGACGCGGCGGGCAAGGGCGGCGCCATCAAGCGGGTGACCGAGTTCCTCAACCCGCGCATCAGCCGGGTCGCCGCGCTGCCCGCCCCCACCGAGCGCCAGCGCGGCCAGTGGTACTTCCAGCGCTACGTGGAACAGCTGCCGGCGGCCGGCGAGATGGTCCTGTTCGACCGCAGCTGGTACAACCGGGCCGGCATCGAGAAGGTGATGGGCTTCTGCACGGACGAGGAGTACCGGCAGTTCCTGCACCAGTGCCCGACCTTCGAGCGGATGCTGATCGAGGCGGGCATCGTGCTGCGCAAGTACTGGTTCTCGGTCAGCGACGCCGAGCAGGAACGCCGCTTCCGCTCCCGGCTGACCGACCCGATGCGGCGCTGGAAGCTTTCCCCGATGGACATCGAGTCGATCACCCGCTGGGAGGACTACTCCCGGGCCAAGGACGAGATGTTCGTCCACACCGACATCCCCGAGTCGCCGTGGAACGTGGTGGAGAGCGAGGACAAGCGCAGCGCCCGGATCAACATGATCGCCCACCTGCTCTCCACCATCGACTACCGCGACGTCACCAAGCCACCGGTCGCGCTGCCGCCCCGCCCGGCGCCCAAGGGCTACCAGCGTCCGCCGCGCGACCTGCAGAAGTACGTGCCGGACCACGCGGCGCGCCTCGCGGCGGGCGGCGGCGACGACGGCAGGAAGTCCGACAAGAAGTCCGACAAGAAGTCGGACAAGAAGCCGGACAAGAAGTCCGAAAAGTCCGACAAGAGGTCCGGCAAGACGTAGGCGCCGGCCTGTCGGTCGCCTCGCATAGGGTGGCCGGGTGGACGAACCGGACCTCTTCACCGCCGCCGCCGAGGACCGCCAGGCCAAGGAGCCCGGGCGGGCGCCGCTGGCGGTGCGGATGCGCCCGCGCACGCTGGACGAGGTGGCCGGGCAGCGCCAGCTGCTGCGCGACGGCTCGCCGCTGCGCCGCCTGGTCTCCGGCGCCAAGGGCCCGGCGGCCACCAGCTCGGTGATCCTCTGGGGGCCGCCCGGCACCGGCAAGACCACCCTCGCGCACGTGATCAGCCAGGCCGTCGAGGGCCGCTTCGTCGAACTCTCGGCGATCACCGCCGGCGTCAAGGAGGTGCGCGCGGTGATCGACGGCGCGCGCCGCGCGGTGGGCATGAGCGGCACCGAGACGGTGCTCTTCCTGGACGAGATCCACCGCTTCTCCAAGGCCCAGCAGGACTCGCTGCTGCCCGCGGTGGAGAACCGCTGGGTGACGCTGATCGCCGCCACCACCGAGAACCCGTACTTCTCGGTGATCTCCCCGCTGCTCTCGCGCTCGCTGCTGCTGACCCTGCAGTCGCTCACCGACGAGGACGTGCGGGCCCTGCTGCGCCGCGCTGTCGCCGACGAGCGCGGCCTGGAGGGGCGGCTCACCCTCGACCAGGAGGCCGAGGACCACCTGGTCCGGCTGGCCGGCGGCGACGCGCGCCGGGCGCTGACCACCCTGGAGGCGGCGGCCGGCGCGGCGCTGGAGCGGGGCGTCGGGGTGATCGACCTGGCCACCACCGAGACGGCCGTCAACCAGGCCGCCGTGCGCTACGACAAGGACGGCGACCAGCACTACGACGTGGCCAGCGCGCTGATCAAGTCGATCCGCGGCAGCGACGTGGACGCCACCCTGCACTACCTGGCCCGGATGATCGAGGCCGGCGAGGACCCGCGCTTCATCGCCCGGCGGCTGATGATCTCCGCCAGCGAGGACGTCGGCCTGGCCGACCCGACCGCCCTGTCCACCGCGGTGGCCGCGGCCCAGGCGGTGGCGCTGATCGGGTTCCCCGAGGCGCGGATCATCCTCTCGCAGGCCGCGATCGCGCTCGCGCTGGCGCCGAAGTCCAACGCCGCCTACCTGGCCATCGACGCGGCGCTGGCCGACGTGCGCCAGGGGCTGGCCGGCGCGGTGCCGCCGCACCTGCGCGACGCGCACTACGGCGGGGCGGGCAAGCTCGGTCACGGCAAGGGCTACCAGTACCCGCACGACCTGCCCGGCGGGATCGCCGCCCAGCAGTACGCGCCGGACACCGTGCACGGCAAGGAGTACTACCGGCCGACCCGGCACGGCGGCGAGGCCCGGTACGCCGACGTCGTCGAGTGGACCAGGGCCCGGCTCAAGGGGGACTGACCACCGGGTATACTCGCTCGAAGTGCCCTGTCCCGGGCACGGCGGCGGGCGCGAGCCCGACCGACCGGCCGCACCAGCGGGACAACGGCCCGGAGCGCCCCCTCGTGGGGTGCCCCCAGGAGCGTCGCGCACCGTTTCGGTGTCGCGGGCAGCCCACCACCTCACGGCGGTGGGCCACCCGTGTGCTTGCACCTCTCGTGCCCGGCTCCGGAGAGCGGCTGACCAGTCCCGTCAGGGGCGGTTTTTCTCCGGTCCGCGACAGGCGACCTCCGTCAACACCTGGTGAAGCCGTATTCGCAACTGAAAGAGGTAATGGTTCCATGGCGAACCAGAAGCGTCCCAAGGTCAAGATCGCCCGTGCCCTTGGCGTGCCGCTGACCCCGAAGTCCGTCAAGTACTTCGAGGCCCGCCCGTACCCGCCCGGCCAGCACGGCCGTGGCCGCAAGCAGAACTCGGACTACAAGGTCCGTCTGCTCGAGAAGCAGCGTCTGCGCGCCCAGTACGACCTGAGCGAGAAGCAGATGGCCCGCGCGTTCGACCGCGCGAAGAAGGCCGAGGGCAAGACCGGTGAGGCGCTCGTCGCCGACCTCGAGGTCCGCCTCGACTCGCTGGTCATGCGCTCGGGCATCGCCCGGACCATCTACCAGGCTCGCCAGATGGTCGTCCACGGCCACATCGAGGTCAACGGTGGCAAGGTCAACAAGCCGTCGTTCCAGATGAAGCCGGGCTACGTCGTCACCGTGCGTGACCGTAGCAAGGAGAAGGTCCCGTTCCAGGTCGCCCGTGAGGGTGGCTACGCGGGTGAGGGTCAGACCCCGAAGTACCTCGAGGTCAACCTCAAGGCCCTGGCCTTCCGCCTGGACCGTGCCCCGCAGCGTCGTGAGGTCCCCGTGATCTGCGACGAGCAGCTGGTCGTCGAGTACTACTCGCGCTGACCCGCGTCCCCGCTCCCCGGCTCACGAGTCGAGGATCGCGACGGAGCCCCCGCAGCCTTCGGGCCGCGGGGGCTCCGCCCGTTGCGGCGCCTCACGGACCGCGGTCGGCTGCTCGCGGTGCCCGCGGGCGCCCTGCGGCCGGCCGCCCAGCGCCCGGCGCACCGCCGCGTCCAGGTCCAGCGCGGCGCCCTGGCGGAACGCCTCGGCGAACTCGCCCGCGCTCAGACCGGCCTCGGCGCGCGCCGCGCACTCCAGGTGCGGGGCGTTGAAGCTGGTGGAGCCGAAGAGCGGGATCCCCACCGCCTGCCAGATCCGGTGCGCGGCGCCCTGCAGCAGCCGTGCCTCGCGCAGGTCGGCCGGCTCCTTGGGCCCCTGCAGCGGCTCGGTGGCCAGCAGCGCCAGCATCTCCAGGCCGAGCACGATCCCGACCAGGTCGCGGAAGAGGTGGTTGAGCCGCACGCACTCGCGCGCGTGCGCGCGGGCCTGGCGCACGTCGCCGCAGAGCCACTGCGAGTACGCCATCGCGTAGAGCCCGTACGCGTACGCCCACTGCTCGCCGTGCTCCTCGCAGAGCGCGCGCACCCGGCTCATCCAGTGCTCGCCCTCGGCCGCCTCGCCCTGGAAGAGCCGGGCCAGCCCGAGTTCGAACATCGCCATCAGCACGTTGCTGTTGAGCTCGCCGATCGTCTCGTAGTGCCAGAGCGCGTCCTCGAAGAGCTCGGCGGCGCGGGCCGGCTGGTCGCCGATCAGCGCGGCGCAACCCAGCCGGTGCAGCGCGTAGGCCAGCGCCCGGTCGTCGCCGGTGTCCAGGGCCTGCTGCCGGCACTCCTCCAGCGCCGGCAGCGCGCGGGCCGGGTCGCCCTGCAGGGTGGCCATGTAGCCGGTCACCCAGAGCGCCTTGGCCCGGGCCGGGGTCGGCTCGGGGGCCAGCGCCAGCGCCCGGTCCAGCCAGTGCCGGCCCTCGCCCAGGTGGCCCGAGCCGACCCAGAAGTACCAGAGGGTGCCGGCCAGCACCAGGGCCGGCTGCTCCTCGCCGGGCTCGCCCAGGCAGAACTCCAGGGCGGCGCGCAGGTTGCCGTGCGCCAGCGCGGTCCGCTCGGCGGCCTGCACCTGGCGCGGGCCGAACCACTCCAGCTCGCCCCAGCCGGCCAGCCCCAGGTACCAGTCGCGGTGCCGGCGGCGCAGCCGGTCCTCCTCGCCGGTGGCCCGCAGCCACTGCGCGCCGTAGTCGCGCAGGGTGTCCAGCAGCCGGTAGCGCACCGCCCCCGCGCCCTCCTCGCGCAGCAGCACCGACTTGGCGACCAGCTCGGCGACCAGGTCGAAGACGTCCTGCGGGTCGATGCCGTCACCGGCGCAGACGTACTCGGCGGCCTCCAGGTCGAAGCCGCCCGCGAAGGCGGTCAGCCGGGCCCAGAGCAAACGTTCCTGCGACGTGCAGAGTTCGTGGCTCCAGCCGATCGTGGTGCGCAGCGTGCGGTGCCGCGGGCAGCTGCCGCGTTCGCCGCCGGTGAGCAGCTGGAAGCGGTCGTCCAGGCGCAGCGCGATCTGCTCGACGGTGAGCGCGCGCAGCCGTCCGGCGGCCAGCTCCACGGCCAGCGGGATGCCGTCCAGGCGGCGGCAGAGCACGGTGATCTGCGCGGTGTTGCGCTCGGTGAGCGCGAACCCGGGCAGCACGGCGGCCGCGCGATCGGCGAAGAGCCGTACCGCGTCCGGGAGTTCGCGCCCCGGTGCGGTCACCGGCAGCGGCGCGACGGGCAGCAGGTGCTCGCCGGCCGCCCGCAGCTGCTCGCGGCTGGTGGCCAGGATCCGCAGGCCGGGCGCGGCCCGCAGAAGCGCCCCGACCAGCTCGGCGCACGGCTCCACCAGGTGCTCGCAGCCGTCCAGCACCACCAGCAGGCGGCGGTCGGCCAGCTGCTCGGCCAGCACGTCCAGCGGCGGGCGGGCGGTGGCGTCGGTGAGGCCGAGCCCCTCCAGCACGGCGTGGCCCAGCAGCAGCGGGTCGCGCACCTGGCCGACCTCCACCAGGTGCGCGCCGCCGCTGAAGCCACCGGCCACGGCGGCGGCCGCGCGCAGCGCCAGGCGGGTCTTGCCGACGCCGCCGGGCCCGGTCACGGTCACCAGCCTGGCCCGCTCCAACAGCGCTGCCAGCGCGCCGAGTTCGGCCCGCCGGCCGACGAACCCGGTGATCTCCGCGGGCAGCCGCCCGGGCGGCTCCGTCCCGTGCTCCAGCACCGCCGCACTCCTGTCCGCCGCCGCGACCCCGGATCCCGTGGTCCGGTCTCCCGCCCGGCCCAACGAGGTGACCGGCCGGTAGGTTACGGAGCGCGGCTCGCACACCCGAGCGCCTCGCCAGCGGTTATCGGGTCGGGACCTGGGGCGCGGGCGCGATAGGGTTCCGTATCGAGGAGCGAAGGGAGCACACGGTGTCCGTGGGAGAGCTGGCCGGCCTGCTGGTGGCCGTGGGCTGGGCGGTCCTGGTCACCCTGCTCGCCGTCGTCCTGGTACGGCTGTCCAAGGTGCTGCGCGAGGCCACCGTGCTGGTCACGGCCGTCACCGAGCAGGCCGTGCCGCTGCTGACCGAGGCCGGCGCCGCGGTGCGCAGCGCCCAGCAGCAGCTCGACCGGGTGGACGACATCACCGCCAACGTGCAGGACGCCGCCGCCAACGCCAACGCCCTGTCCTCCACCGTCGCGGCCACCCTGGGCGGCCCGCTGGTCAAGGTCGCCGCCTTCAGCTACGGCGTGCGCAAGGCCGTCAGCCGCCAGAACGGCACCCTGACCCTGCCTCAGCAGGGTCCCGAGCGCGACGCGCTGGCCCGGCTGATCCGCGCCGAGGTCCGCGCCGCCACCGCCCCCCGCGGCGGCCTGCTCTCCCGTGTCCGGCGAGCCGTGAAGGGCTGATGCACCGTGGTTCGACGCATCTTCTGGATGACGGTCGGCGCCGGCGCCGCCGTCTGGGCCATGAACAAGGCCAACGAGGCCACCCGCCGCCTCACCCCTGACAGCCTGTCGGGCACCGCCGCGCGCGGCGCCCTGCACCTGGGCGACGCGGCCAAGCGCTTCGCGCAGGACGTCCGCACCGGCATGGCCGAGCGCGAGGAGCAACTGCGCGCCGACCTCGGCCTGGACGGCACCGCCGTCCTGGAGCCCGCGCCGCGCCGGCGCCGGACGGCCGCGCCCCGCGGCGCCGAGTACCGAGCTATCTCGGCGGCCCCCGGTTCCCCGGGCGTCGCCCTGCCCCCCTCGCGCGCCGGTTCCACCCCCCCAGCCCTCACGTCAACGCCCCGCCAGCTCGAACAGCGCCGGGGCAAGCACCCTTAACCGGAAGGACCCCTCATGGAGTCGGCAGAGATCCGCCGCCGCTGGCTGCGCTTCTTCGAGGAGCGCGGCCACACCGTCGTTCCCTCGGCGTCCCTGGTCGCCGACGACCCCACCCTGCTGCTGGTCAACGCGGGCATGGTGCCGTTCAAGCCGTACTTCCTGGGCGAGGTCAAGCCCTCCTTCAGCACCGCCACCAGCGTGCAGAAGTGCGTGCGCACCCCGGACATCGAAGAGGTCGGGAAGACCACCCGGCACGGCACCTTCTTCCAGATGTGCGGCAACTTCTCCTTCGGTGACTACTTCAAGGAAGGGGCCATCTCCCACGCCTGGGAGCTGCTGACCTCCTCCGTGGAGAGCGGCGGCTACGGCCTGGACCCCGAGAAGCTCTGGATCACCGTCTACCAGGACGACGACGAGGCCGAGAAGATCTGGCTGGAGAAGATCGGCGTCCCCTCCGAGCGCATCCAGCGCCTGGGCAAGGCCGACAACTTCTGGTCGATGGGCGTGCCCGGCCCCTGCGGCCCCTGCTCGGAGATCAACTACGACCGCGGTCCCGCCTACGGCGAGGAGGGCGGCCCGGCGGTCAACGGCGAGCGCTACATGGAGATCTGGAACCTGGTCTTCATGCAGTACGAGCGCGGCGCCGGCACCGGCAAGGACGACTTCCCGATCCTGGGCGACCTGCCGGCCAAGAACATCGACACCGGCCTGGGCCTGGAGCGGCTGGCCACCATCCTGCAGGGCGTCGACAACCTCTTCGAGATCGACACCACCCGGATGATCCTGGGCCGGGCCGCCGAGCTGACCGGTCACCGCTACGGCGCCGGCGAGAAGACCGACGTCTCGCTGCGCGTGGTCGCCGACCACATCCGCACCTCGGTCATGCTGGTCGCCGACGGCGTCACCCCCGGCAACGAGGGCCGCGGCTACGTGCTGCGCCGCATCCTGCGCCGCGCGATCCGCAACATGCGCCTGCTGGGCGCCACCGACCCGGTGGCCCGCTCGCTCACCGAGGTCACCATCGAGGCGATGGGTCCGCAGTACCCGGAGCTCTTCGAGGAGCGCAAGCGGATCGAGACGGTCATCGTCGCCGAGGAGGCGACCTTCCTGCAGACCCTGCGCAGCGGCACCGCGATCCTGGACACCGCGATCGGCGAGACCAAGTCGGCCGGCTCCGCAGTGCTCGCCGGCGACAAGGCCTTCCAACTGCACGACACCTACGGCTTCCCGATCGACCTCACCCTGGAGATCGCCGCCGAGCAGGGCCTGTCGGTGGACGAGGACGGCTTCCGCCGCCTCATGAAGCAGCAGCGCGACGCGGCCAAGGCCGACGCCCGGGCCAAGAAGCTCGGCCACGCGGACGTCTCCGCCTACCGCGAGGTGGCCGACGTCTCGGGCGCCACCGTCTTCACCGGCTACACCGACACCTTCGGTGAGGCCACCGTGGTGGGCCTGCTGGTCGACGGCCTGCCGGCCCCGGCCGCGCACGAGGGCGACGACGTCGAGCTGGTGCTGGACCGCACCCCGTTCTACGCCGAGGGCGGCGGCCAGCTCGCCGACCACGGCCGGATCCGGCTCGACTCGGGCGCCGTGGTGGAGGTCCGCGACGTCCAGCAGCCGGTGCCCGGCGTGATCGTGCACAAGGGCTCGGTGCTGGTCGGCGAGGTCGTGGTCGGCGCGGCCGCCTACGCCCAGCTGGACGTGGAGCGCCGCCGGGCGATCGCCCGCGCCCACAGCGCCACCCACCTGACCCACCAGGCGCTGCGCGACGCGCTGGGCCCCACCGCCGCCCAGGCCGGTTCGGAGAACTCCCCGGGCCGCTTCCGCTTCGACTTCGGCTCGCCCGCCGCGGTGCCCGGCTCGGTCCTGGTGGACGTCGAGCAGAAGATCAACGAGGTGCTGGCCCGCGAGCTCGACGTCACGGCCGAGGTCATGACGATGGACCAGGCCCGCAAGGCCGGTGCGATCGCGATGTTCGGCGAGAAGTACGGCGACTCGGTGCGCGTGGTCACCATCGGTGACTTCTCCAAGGAGCTGTGCGGTGGCACGCACGTCGGCAACACCGCCCAGCTGGGCCTGGTGAAGCTGCTCGGCGAGTCCTCGATCGGCGCCGGCGTGCGCCGGGTCGAGGCGCTGGTCGGCGTGGACGCCTACAACTTCCTGGCCCGCGAGCACACCGTGGTGGCCCAGCTGACCGAGCTGGTCAAGGGCCGCCCGGAGGAGCTGCCGGAGAAGATCTCCGCGATGCTCGGCAAGCTCAAGGAGGCCGAGAAGGAGATCGAGCGGTTCCGCGCCGAGAAGGTGCTGGCCGCGGCCGCCGGACTGGTCGACAGCGCCCAGGACGTCCATGGCGTGGCCCTGGTGGCCGCCCGGGTCCAGGACGGCACCGGCGCCGACGACCTGCGCAAGCTGGTGCTGGACGTCCGGGCCCGGCTCGGCGCCCGGCCGGCCGTGGTGGCGGCCTTCACGGTGGCGGGCGGCCGTCCGCTCACCGTGATCGCCACCAACGAGGACGCCCGCGCCCGCGGCGTCAAGGCCGGCGAGCTGGTCCGGGTCGCCGCCAAGACGCTGGGCGGCGGCGGTGGCGGCAAGGACGACGTGGCCCAGGGCGGCGGCACCGACGCCTCCGCGGTGGACGCGGCCGTCGAGGCCGTGCGCAGGCTGGTCGCGGAGCGCGCGTCCTGATGGAGCCCGAGCAGACCCAGGAGCCCAAGCCCTGGCGCCGGGGTCGGCGGATCGCCGTCGACGTCGGTGACGCCCGGATCGGGGTCGCGTCCTGCGACCCCGACGGGCTGATCGCCACGCCCGTCGAGACGGTCCCCGCCGGGGGCCGCTCGCAGGCGCGGCTGCAGGCGATCGTCGAGGAGTACGACGCGATCGAGGTGGTGGTCGGTCTGCCGCGCTCGCTCAGCGGCAAGGAGGGCCCGGCCGCGGAGAAGGTGCGCGCCTACGCCGGCCGGCTGGCGATGCGGCTCTACCCGGTGCCGGTGCGGCTGGTCGACGAGCGGATGACCACCGTCACCGCGACCCAGGGCATGCGCGCCGCCGGCGTGAAGGCCAAGAAGGGCCGCGCGGCGATCGACCAGGCCGCGGCCGTGGTGATCCTGCAGAGCGCGCTTGAGACCGAACGGGTGAGCGGTCGGGCGCCCGGCGAGAGTGTCGAGCCGATCAGCTGATCATCCTGCCCTAGCGTGCTGTGTGAGGGGCCCGTCCGGACGCGTCCGGACGGGCCCCGACCGTTTCCCGCGACCGGGCAAAAGGGGACTGGCACGCCATGGACCAGGACTGGGCGCCCGGGCTGACCCCGGGCCACCTCGGAGCACCCGCCCTGGAACCCCCGCCGCAGCGGCCGCCGGGCACCGAGCCGGGTGCGGGGCCGGGCGGCGGGTCCGCGCCCGATCCGGACGACCCACGGCGCCCCGACCGTACCGGACTGGCCTGCGGCCTGACCCTGCTGCTGCTGGCGCTGATGGCCGGCTCACTGCTGCTGACCGCCCAGGCGCTGCTCGGCGGCACCCGGCACCCCGCCGCGGCCGACTTCTCCGGCGGCGGCAGCGGCAGCGTGCAGGTCTCCGTCCCGCAGGGCGCCAGCCTCACCCGGATCGGCCAGATCCTGGTGCAGAACAAGGTGGTGGCCAGCGTCCAGGCCTTCACCGACGCCGCGGCCAAGGCGGCCGGCCAGCGCATCCAGCCCGGCACCTACCCGCTGCGCCACCGGATGTCGGCGGTCGCGGCGGTGGGCGTGCTGGGCAACCCGTCGCTGGCCAACGGGCTGACGGTCCCCGAGGGCTGGCGGGCCACCCAGGTCTACGCGGCCGTGGACCAGCGCCTGAAGCTGCCGGCCGGCACCGCCCAGCACACCGCCGAGCAGCACCTGTCCGAGCTCGGGCTGCCCGACTACGCCGGCGGCAACCCCGAGGGCCTGTTCTACCCGTCCACCTACAGCGTGACCGGCGAGAGCACGCCGCTGGCGCTGCTCCAGCAGATGGTCAAGCAGGCCGCCCACGAGTACGACAGCGACGGCCTGGGCCAGGCGGTGACCGAGCGCAACCTGACGCCGTACCAGATCCTGGTGCTGGCCAGCCTGCTCCAGGGCGAGGCGGACAATCCCGACGACATGGCCAAGGTCTCCCGGGTGATCTACAACCGGCTGGCCAAGAACCTGCCGCTGCAGCTCGACTCCACCGTCAACTACGCGCTCGGGCGCACGACCCTGCACACCTCCACGACCGACACCCGGCTCGACTCGCCGTTCAACACCTACCGCAACCCCGGCCTGCCGCCCACCCCGATCGACAACCCCGGACACGACGCGCTCCAGGCCGCGCTGAACCCGGCGCCGGGGGACTGGCTCTACTTCGTCACGGTGCGCCCCGGCGACACCCGGTTCACGGACAGTGAGCAGCAGCAGCGCAAGAACGTGGAGGAGTTCAACGCCTACCAGTCCCAGCACCCCGGCGCCTCGGGCTCACCGAGCCCCTGACCAGGGGGTGGTGGGCGGTTGCCGCGAGGACGGGACCACGGGAGGTACCGTGCGGTACGGTAACGTCTCCCCTCAGGCGCTGCGCTAGCACGCCGGTTCGAGATACTGCCGGGACGCCGTCCCGGACGGCCGGTCCGATCAACCGACCGTCTCCGTCGGTCTAAGGGATTCGATGACTGATCAGGGTCGGGGCTACGGCTCCCAGCCATGGAACCCCGCCGAGCCCGGCTTCGGTGAGCAGCAGCAGCTCCAGCAGCAGGCCCCCGTCCAGGGCGGCCCCGGCCACCTCGGCCAGGGTCAGTACGTCCAGCCGGGCCAGCCCGGCCAGCCCGGCCAGCCGATGATGCAGCAGCAGGTGCCGTACGGCGGCCAGGGGCAGGGCCAGTACCCGATGCAGGGCGGCGAGTACGACCCTCGGTACGCCCCGGTGGACCCCTACGCGCAGGCCCAGCAGCAGGGCCAGCCGCTCCCGGGGGACCCGTACGGGCAGCAGCAGCAACAGCAGCAGTGGCAGCAACAGCAGTCGCCGCAGCAGCAGCCGCAGCAACAGCTGCCGTACCAGCAGTACCCCCAGCAGCAGGGCTACCCGCAGCAGCAGGGCTACCCCCAGCAACAGATGCCCCAGCAGCAGCAACAGGTCCCGCAGCAGCCGATGCAGCAGCAGGTGCCCCAGCAGCCGATGCCCCAGCAGTACGCGCCCGCCCCGCAGCCGGCGCCGGCCGCGCCGGCTCCCGCGCAGCCCAGCGGCCCGGGCCCGGACGGCATCGACTGGGAGGCCGAGGCCGCCGCGCTGGACAACCCGCAGCCCGGCGCCGAGATGTACGACGCCGACCTCTACGCCGACGACGAGTACGCCGAGGGCGAGTACGCCGAGGGCGAGTACGTCGAGGAGGAGCACCCCGAGGGCGACCTCGCGCAGGACGAGCTCGCCGAGGAGGCCGAGCAGCACGACTCGTTCTTCGACGCCGGTCAGGACATCAGCGACGAGGCCGAGGCCAAGCGCAAGGCCAAGGGCAAGAAGTCCGGGCTGCGCAACAGCGGCGCCTGCCTGGTGGTCACCCTGGTCCTGCTCGGCGGCATGGGCGGCGCCGGCTGGTGGGGCTACGGCTTCTACAAGAGCCACTTCGGCCCGCCGGCCGACTACGCCGGCGCCACCGCCGCCACCGGGACGACCGCCGTCACCATCGAGATCAAGGACGGCGCCACCGGCAGCGACATGGGCACCGTCCTGAAGGACGCCGACGTGGTGAAGAGTACGGACGCCTTCATCGCCGCGTACGGCAAGAACCCCAAGGGCAACACCATCCAGCCCGGCACGTACACCATGAAGCACCAGATGTCGGCGGCCGCGGCCGTGCAGCTGCTGGTGGACTCCAACGGTGGCAACGCGCTGATCATCCCGGAGGGCATCCGGGCCTTCGAGATCTACGCCAAGATCGACACGAAGCTCAAGCTCAAGGCGGGCACGACCGCCGCGGTGGCCAAGAGCCAGGCGAACAACCTGGACCTGCCGGCCTACGCGCAGGGCAACCTGGAGGGCTTCCTCTTCCCGCAGAAGTACTCGATCACCGACGGCATGAAGCCCGAGGACCTGCTCAAGCAGATGGTCGACACCGCGGTCCAGCACTACCAGCAGCTCAACCTCGACCAGGGCGCGCAGAAGATCGGCCTCAAGAGCGGGTACGAGGTCCTCGTCGAGGCGAGCATCCTGCAGCGCGAGGGCAACAACGACAACGACTTCGGCAAGATCGCCCGGGTCCTGTCCAACCGCCTCAACACCAACGCCACGCAGGGCAAGCTGCAGCTCGACACCACGCTGCAGTACGAGCTCGGCCGCACCAACTTCACCGACGCCGAGCGCAACGGGAAGACCCCGTACAACACGTACCAGATCAAGGGCCTGCCGCCCACGCCGATCTCCAACCCGGGGGACGCGGCGATCGAGGCGGTGCTCGCGCCCACGCCCGGCGACTGGGTCTACTTCGTGGCGGTGTCGCCGACCGAGACCCGCTTCAGCAACACCTTCGCCGCCTTCAAGAACGACGTGAAGGACTACTGCACCGCGCACGGCCAGGGCTTCGACGACCAGCAGGGCACCTGCAAGACCTGACGCGCGACCCGAAGCGCGATCCGAAGGACGTGACGATGCAACACCGGGCTGCCGTGCTCGGCTCGCCGATCGCCCACTCGCTCTCCCCGGTGCTGCACCGGGCCGGCTACGCGGCGCTCGGGCTGACGGGCTGGCGCTACGACCGCTTCGAGGTGGACGAGGCCGCGCTGCCCGGCTTCCTCGCCGGGCTCGACCCGCGGCAGTGGGCCGGCTGCTCGCTCACCATGCCGCTCAAGCGCGCGGTGATCCCGCTGCTGGACGAGGTGAGCCCCACCGCGCTGGCGGTGGAGGCGGTCAACACCCTGGTCCTGGAGGCCGACGGGCGGCGCACCGGCGACAACACCGACGTGCCGGGCCTGCTCGCCGCGCTGCACGAGCGCGGGATCGAGAAGGTCCCGGCGGCGGCCGTGCTGGGCGCCGGCGCCACCGCCTCCTCCGCGCTGGCCGCGCTGGCGCGGATCTGCACCGGCGAGGTCACCGTGTACGTGCGCGGGCCCGAGCGGGCCCGCGAGATGCGGGCGCTGGGGGAGCGGCTCCAGGTGGCGGTCCGCACCGCCGACTGGGAGCGCGGCGCCGAGGGGCTGGCCGGCCCGCTGACCGTCTCGACCACCCCGGTGGGCGCCACCGACGCCTTCGCCGCCGCGCTGCCGGACGCGCCCGGGGCGCTCTTCGACGTGCTCTACCACCCCTGGCCGACCCCGCTGGCCGCGGCCTGCGCGCGGCGCGGTGCGCCGGTGCTGGGCGGTCTGGACCTGCTGGTCCACCAGGCGGTGCTGCAGTTCGAGCGGTTCACCGGGGTCACCGCGGGGCCGCTGGCGGCGATGCGGGCGGCGGGCGAGGCGGCGTTGGCCGGGCGCTAGGGTCCCGGACCCGTCGGTGGGCGCCGAGCCGCCGCCGTCAGTGCTGGGCGGCGGGCTCGCGGCCGCGCAGCACGGCGACCAGGCCGATGAGCGACACCACCGCCCAGACGCCCTCCAGCAGCAGGAACCCCCACTGCGCGGTGAGCGCGGCCTGGGTGGCGAGGACCGCCGAGCCGGCGAGGTTGAGGACCAGGTACCCCCGCGAGCGCGCACTGATCCGGCCCCACTGGGCCAGCGCGAAGGGGATGAGAATGAGGATCGATCCGAGGATCTGGACGGCCTGCTCCATACCGGCACCCTCCTGACGGGGCTGCGTCGTCTTGTCGGTCCGGGTACGGCGCGTCTCGTCCGGTGGCCGCCGGTGGGCGGTCCCCTCCATTGTGCCCGAACGCGCGGTGGACGGCGGGGCCCGGGGTGTCCACCACGATGTCCGCCACGCGGACCGCGGCCCGGGGTGACCTGCGGACGTGAAAGGATTCGCAGGCGGGCGCGCATGACGACGCCCGTTGGATCGAGCCCCGGCCGGGAGCGCGGCGCGAGCGCCGCGACCGGACCGCTGACGAAGGAGCACCGTTGGGTACGTTGCGCTGGCTGACGGCGGGGGAGTCGCACGGCCCCGCCCTGGTCGCCACCCTGGAGGGTCTGCCCGCGGGCGTGCCCGTGACCACCGCGATGGTGGCGGACGCGCTGGCGCGGCGCCGGCTGGGCTACGGCCGCGGAGCCCGGATGAAGTTCGAGCAGGACGAGGTGACCTTCCTCGGCGGTGTTCGGCACGGCCTGAGCATGGGCAGCCCGGTGGCCGTCATGGTCGGCAACACCGAGTGGCCCAAGTGGGAGCAGGTGATGTCGGCCGACCCGGTCGACGAGCAGATCCTGGCGGGCCTGGCCCGCAACGAGGCGCTGACCCGCCCCCGTCCCGGCCACGCCGACCTGGCCGGCATGCAGAAGTACTCGATCGACGAGGCCCGCCCGATCCTGGAGCGCGCCAGCGCCCGGGAGACCGCCGCGCGGGTGGCGCTCGGCGTGGTGGCCCGCTCGTTCCTCAAGGAGACCTGCGGGATCGAGATCGTCTCGCACGTGGTCGAGCTGGGCGCCGCCAAGGCCCCGGCCGGCGTGCTGCCGCAGCCCGGCGACGAGGCGCGCCTGGACGCGGACCCGGTGCGCTGCCTGGACGCGGACGCCTCCGAGCGGATGGTCGCCGAGATCGACCAGGCGCACAAGGACGGCGACACGCTCGGCGGCGTCGTCGAGGTGCTCGCCTACGGCGTGCCGGTGGGCCTGGGCTCGCACGTGCACTGGGACCGCCGGCTGGACGCGCGCCTGGCGGCCGCGCTGATGGGCATCCAGGCGATCAAGGGCGTCGAGGTCGGCGACGGCTTCGAGCTGGCCCGGGTCCCCGGCTCGAAGGCGCACGACGAGATCGTGCCGAGCCCCGAGGGCATCCGGCGCACCTCCGGGCGCTCCGGCGGCACCGAGGGCGGCCTGTCCACCGGAGAGCTGCTGCGGGTGCGGGCGGCCATGAAGCCGATCGCCACCGTGCCGCGCGCGCTGCAGACCGTCGACGTGCGCACCGGTGAGCCGGCCAAGGCCCACCACCAGCGCTCGGACGTCTGCGCGGTGCCGGCCGCCGGCATCGTCGCCGAGGCGATGGTCGCGCTGGTGCTGGCCGACGCGGTGAGCGAGAAGTTCGGCGGCGACCACGTCACCGAGACCCGCCGCAACGTGCGCGGCTACCTCGAGAACCTGATCGTCCGATGAGCCGGGACGAGGGCGCGGGCAACCTCCCGCTCGTCCTGGTCGGCCCGCCCGGCGCCGGCAAGAGCACGGTGGGCCGCCTGCTGGCCGAGCGCCTGGGCACCGGCTTCCGGGACACCGACGCCGACGTCGAGCAACTGGCCGGCAAGCCGATCCCGGAGATCTTCATCCAGGACGGCGAGCCGCACTTCCGCGAGCTCGAGTGCCGGGCCGTGGCGCAGGCGCTGGCCGAGCACCGGGGCGTGCTCGCGCTCGGCGGCGGCGCCGTGCTGGCCGAGCCGACCCGGGCGCTGCTCGCCGGGCGGACGGTGGTCTTCCTGGAGGTCGCCCTCGGCGACGCGGTCAAGCGGGTCGGCCTGGACGCCCCGCGCCCGCTGCTCGCGATCAACCCGCGCCAGCAGTGGCGCGAGCTGATGGAGCGGCGCCGCCCGCTCTACCTGGAGGTCGCCACGGCCGTGGTCGGCACCGAGGGACTCACCCCGGAGCAGGTCGCGGACGCGGTACTGGAATCACTGAAATGGGAACACGCATGAGCACCGTCACCATCCACGTCGGCGGATCGGCCGGCCACGCGCCGTACGACGTGCTGATCGGGCAGCAACTGCTCGGTGAGCTGAGCGGACTGATCGGCGGCCAGGCCCGCCGGGTGGCGATCATCCACCCGGAGGCGCTGGCGGCCACCGGCGAGGCCGTCCGCGAGGACCTGGAGGCCGAGGGCTACCAGGCCATCGCGCTGCAGGTGCCGAACGCGGAGGAGGCCAAGAGCGCCGAGGTCGCCGCCTACTGCTGGTCGGTGCTGGGCCAGACCGGCTTCACCCGCTCCGACGTGGTGGTGGGCCTGGGCGGCGGCGCCACCACCGACCTGGCGGGCTTCGTGGCGGCCAGCTGGCTGCGCGGGGTGCGCTGGATCGCGATGCCCACCACGCTGCTGGGCATGGTGGACGCGGCGGTCGGCGGCAAGACCGGCATCAACATCGCCGAGGGCAAGAACCTGGTCGGCGCCTTCCACCCGCCCGTCGGCGTGCTCGCCGACCTGGCCACCCTGGAGACCGTGCCGCGGCACGACTACGTCTCGGGCCTGGCCGAGGTGATCAAGTGCGGTTTCATCGCGGACCCAGTGATCCTCGACCTGGTCGAGGCCGACCCGCAGGGCGCGACCACGCCGAGCGGCCCGCACACCGTGGAGCTGATCCGGCGGGCCATCCAGGTCAAGGCGGACGTGGTCTCGGGCGACCTCAAGGAGGCCGGGGCGCGCGAGGTCCTCAACTACGGCCACACCCTGGCGCACGCCATCGAGCGCAACGAGCGCTACAAGTGGCGGCACGGCGCCGCGGTCTCGGTCGGCATGGTCTACGCCGCCGAACTGGGCCGGCTGGCCGGGCGGTTGGACGACGAGACGGCCGACCGGCACCGCACCGTACTGGCCTCGGTGGGCCTGCCGCTGAGCTACCGGGCGGACGCCTGGCCGAAGTTGCTGGACGCCATGAAGATCGACAAGAAGTCGCGCGGCGACCTGCTGCGCTTCATCGTGCTGGACGGCCTGGCGAAGACCTCGGTGCTGGAGGGTCCCGACCCCTCGCTGCTGGTCGCTGCCTACGCGGAGGTTTCCGCGTGAGCGAGCGAAGCGAGCGAGCAGGTCAGAAGGTGTGCGTGCGCGAAGCGCTCGCCGAGCGCAGCGAGGTGGGCGCATGAGCCGGGTCCTGGTGCTGAACGGACCGAACCTGGGCCGGCTCGGCAGTCGCGAGCCGGACGTCTACGGCGCCACCTCCTACGCGGGCCTGGTCGAGCGCTGCACCGCGCTGGGCAAGGAGCTGGGCTTCGAGGTGGAGGTCAAGGAGACCAACTCCGAGCAGCAGATGATCGAGTGGCTGCACTGGGCGGCCGACGAGAAGACGCCGGTGGTGATCAACCCGGGCGCCTTCACGCACTACTCGTACGCGCTGCGCGACGCGGCCGCCCAGCGCACCGCGCCGCTGATCGAGGTGCACATCTCCAACCCGTACGCCCGCGAGGAGTTCCGGCACAACTCGGTGATCGCGGCGATCGCCTCGGGGACCATCGCGGGCTTCGGCCTGGGCTCCTACGAGCTGGCCCTGCGGGCGTTGGCCGACCAGCTCGGCCCGCGCTGAGGCCCTGAGCAGGGGCGGGGGGGCCGGCGCCGGTCAGCGCGCGCAGGTAGGCCA
>NZ_BAAALF010000045.1:49266-49549 GCF_039528135.1 Kitasatospora nipponensis
CCCCGTGGGCCCGCCGCCGGGCCGCCGTGTAGTGTCCCGGCCGGGAGGTGAGTAACGTGACTCAGCAGTACGCAGGGGGAGGTCAGGTGCCCCCGCACCCGGTGGTCCCGCCACCGCCGACTGCCGGGCCCACCGCACCGGAGTCCGAGCTGCCGCCGACGGTCCCGATGCACGCCGTGCCGGCGAGCGCGCAGCCGCCCCCCCCCCCCCCGCCCGCGCCCCCGGCCGCGCCGCAGGTGCCGCCGACCGCTCACCCGCCCGCCCCGGCACCCCCTCCTGCGCC
>NZ_BAAALF010000046.1:0-49264 GCF_039528135.1 Kitasatospora nipponensis
GGTGCGCTCCCAGGAGTCTCCGCTGTCCTCGGCCTTGGTGGCCTTGAAACGCAGGAAGGCCACCAGGACGGCGACCAGGACGAGCGCGGCGCCGACCGCGACCGCCCAGCCCAGTGGTATGTCCGACAGTCTCATGGTGCTGAACGCCTCGCTTCCGGCCGTCGTGGTGGCAGCGGCCACCATGGACGTCCATCATGGCGGATGGCCGATCCCCGTACGGGTGGTTTGCCAGCAAATGCACGTGACGGGACGGAGTATGACGAAATGTCAGAATGACAGTACGACGGTTGAACTGATTTCTGGTGCGGATCGCGGGCGGACGGCCGCGCCCTCAGGCGCAGGTGCGCGGGCAGCCGGCGCAGGCGTCCGTAGGGCGCACGGTGTAGTAGAGGCAGCAGCTCACCCGCGAACGCCCGCGCGCCGCCGCCCGCCGCGGGGGTGCGCCACCGGCGCCGTGGAAGGCCGCCGCGCCGGTGAAGGGGGCGGTGCCGCCGGGCAGCAGGGCGGCCAGTTCCACCACCGCGCGCTCCTCGACGCCCAGCAGGCCGGCCGCGAACCAGAGTCCCTCGGCCAGCTCGTCGGTGGCCAGTCCCCACAGGGTGCGCGGGCCGCGCCGCAGCTCGCGGCGGAAGGCCGCCAGGACCGGGGCGAGCTGGCCGGCCACCGCCGTGCGCAGCTCCGCGCGCAGGGCGTCCTCGTCCGCCACCGGCCGGGCGCCGGGCAGCGCGGCGGCCGGGTCCTGTGGCAGGCAGGCGAAGGCCGGTGGCCGGGTGGCGAGTTCGAAGGGGCCGCCGCCGCCGGCCGCGCGCCGCAGGGCCAGGGTGCCCGGGGCCGGCAGCGGCACCCGGCGCTCCAGGAACCAGGGAAGCGTGAAGAACAGGCCCAGCGGCCAGGCGAGGCGGTGCAGCCAGAAGCCGGCCGCCACCTCGGGGCGCAGCGGCTCGCCGTAGCGGGACAGGCCGTACCGGGCCTCGGCGGCGAGCAGTCGGGCGCGCAGCTGCGGGTCGCCGGGCAACTGGGCGCAGCTGACCCAGCCCCGGCCCTCGGGCGGTTCGGTGAGCCGGATGCGCAGGTCGGGGAAGACCCGGGCGAGGGCGGCGTAGGAGTCGACCAGGGGGACGGGGGCGGGCCGCGCCGGGCCCATGACCCGCGCCGGACCCGCGGTGTCGGGGGTGCTCGTCGCGTGGCGCACGGTCATGGCGAGGCCCCATCGGGTCGGCCGGTGCTCGCGCGAGCCCGGGTGCGGCGGGTCCCGACCGGGCCGGGCGCGCGCGTGTCACCACCGCGCGCCCGGCCCCATCAGGTTAGCCTCACCTTAGCTGACAGGCCGTCGGGCGTCCCGTTCGGTGCGGCCGTCCGGGGGACCCGCGCTCCGCGTCCCCGGCACGCCCGGGCGCGCGCTCGGTGGGGCGCCGCGCGGCGCCCCCGGCGGACCGCCGGTCGCGGCGCTCTCGCCGAGCGCGCCGACCAGCCAGACCGGCACGCCGCCCAGCGCCTGCACCAGCCGCCCGGCCTCGGCCCGCAACTGCTGCGCCTCCTCCGGTTCGCAGACCTCGGCCAGCGCCGCCAGCGCGGGCGCCACGCCCACCATGAACCCCAGCTCCTCGCGCAGCCGCAGCGAGGCGGTGAAGCCCTCGCGGGCCCGCACCCGGTCGCCGCCGGCCAGGGCCAGGGCGGCCAGATGGCGCCAGGTGGAGGAGGCCAGCAGGGTGTCGCCGTGCGCCAACGCGCCGTCGTGCGCCCGCCGGTAGGCGATCCAGGCGGCCGTCCGGTCGCGCAGCAGGTTCTCCGCCACCAGGCCGCGGCGGAAGTCCAGCAGCGGGCGGCCCGCCGCGTCCGGGGCCAGCAGCGCGGAGGTCCGTCCCAGGGCGGCCTGCGCCTCGTCCAGCCGGTCGCGCGGACCCAGCACGCTGCCCAGGTAGGCCAGGAAGCCGCGCGCGCAGGCCGCCGTCGCGCGCTGCTCGGTGCTGGTCACCCCGGCCTCCGCCAGGCGCAGCGCGCCCTCCGCCTCCTCCCAGTGGTCGGCGGTGAACAGGCATTGCTCGATGAGGAGTTCGGCCCGGCACAGAGCCGTGCGCGGGTCCCGCTCGGCCGCCGGCATGAGCAGTTCGGCGGCCTCCTGCCAGCAGGCCCGGGAGCGCAGCCGCCAGACCGTGCCGCTGGTGATCTCGTCCAGGTGGCCGTCCGCGCCCGGATGCAGCCCTCCGCCGTGCGGTGGAATCCCCGGCGGGCCACCGCGCCCGCTCCCGGCCTCCCCCACCCGGCCACGCGTCCCCCCGCCCAGCGGGGCCGTTCCGTACTCCGACAACGCCACCTCCTTGTGTGCGCCATCAAGACCGGCCGGCAGACCGGGGGCGCCGCCCCCTGTGCGCCGTCCGGTCCTACGGATACCGCCGTCCACAGCCATGGCCGCCGTGGCGGCAATTCAACACGTGGGCGAGCTTGTGCACCAGATCACGAGCGCGACGTATTTTGCTTCCCGAGGCGGTGCGAGCTCGGCTCGAGGACGGGCGGACCGCGGGCCACGGGGGCGTACGCGGGCGCATCGGCGCAGGTCGAGGCGGCGTCGGTGGGACGGGTGGTGACGGAGGGTCAGGAGTGTCGCCAGGGTCAGGAGGTCCAGCCGGTCTCCAGCAGGGCCTCGGCGGCGCCGTTCGCGGGCTGCGGCACGCCGCCCTCGTCCAGCGTGAAGAGCGCCACCAGCAGTTGCTCGCCGCGCACGGTCGCCTGGTGCGAGTAGCCGGCGGTGGTGAACATCGCCGCCGCCATCTCCTCGGCGTGCAGGGTCTGCAGCCACAGGCACTCGATCGAGCGCAGGTCGGCCGGCTCCAGCCAGGTGTCCACCTGGGCCACGATCCGCTCGCCCAACAGCGTCACCGCGTCGCGCTCCTGGGCCTCGGTGAGCTCCAACTCGTCGAAGCCGAGCCACTCCAGGTAGCGGGCGGTGGTCAGCACGGCGTCCTGCGCGGTGCGCACCGGGTGCGGGCGGAAGGGCGGACGGTTCTGCCAGCGGCCGCCCTGCGGTGCGGCCGGGGTGCCCGGCGGGCGCGAGCGCGGTGGGCTCGGCGGCTCGCCGTGCGGGTGCGGGTGCGACGGCTGTGAAGGCTGTGAGGGGTGCGACGGGGGCTGCGGCGGCTCGTCGGCGTAGAGCGGGGCGGGTGATCCGGAGTAGGGGCGCACGCCGAGCGGGCGCGCGCCCTGCGGTCCGGTGGCACCGGTGCGCGGCGCCCGGTCCACCGGCAACCGGACGGTGGCACCGCAGTTGCAGGTGAACTCCGGTTGCGGCCACTGGTCGGAGCGGCCGCAGTGCGGGCAGCGCATGCTCAGCCAGGAGTCCTCCCAGGAGCGGAAGCGCACCTGGATCGGCACCCCGCCCTGCAGCAGCGGGATCTTCAGGGCCGCGCCGCAGGGGCAGGGCAGTGCCGGCGGCTCGTAGAGGTGCTCGCGGCGGCAGGCGGGGCAGCGGATGGGCCGGGTCGCACCGGCGCCGGGCCCGGTCACGGGCCCGTCCTCGCCCGGGTGGTAGCCGGAGTCGTAGGGGCTGCGGCCGCTGTGCGGTCCACGGCCGGAGAAGTCGTCGGGCAGCGGGGATCCGGACAAGGCGCGCACCGTCCGTTCGGGTGGAGAGGGCGGGACGCCTCCATGCTCCCCGATCGGGGCGCCCGGCGGCAGGGGTTAAGGGAACGATCAGGGGGATTTCAGGGGGAAGGGGACCGCTGTGCGCTGCCGGGAGGAGCGGGCGCGCGCTGTCAACCCGCCGACCAGCGGGCCAGGTCGGCCGGGGTGTCCAGATCGTCGGGCACCGCGACGTCGGCGCACTCGACCAGCCGCAGCCGGTCCTGACGCTCCGTCAGCAGTGTGCGCGCCCCGGCGTCGCCGTGCGCACCGGCCGCCGCCTCGGCCAGGTACGCGGCGCCGATCAGCACCGGGTGTCCGCGCCGGCCGTGGTAGCCGGCGGCCGCCAGCGCGGCGCCCTCGCGGTGCGCCGCCAGCAGCCGGGTGACGGCGGCCGGTGTCACGCCCGGGGTGTCCACCAGCGAGACCAGCACCGCCGAGCAGGGGCCGGGCAGGGCGGCCACGGCCGCCAGGCCCGCGCGCAGCGAGCCGCCCATGCCCTGCTCCCAGTCCGGGTTGGCGACCACCGTGCAGCCGTCCAGCGCGGCGGTGGCCAGCACCTGCTCGCGGGCCGCGCCCAGCACCACCACGAGCGGTCCGCAGCCGCCAGCGCGCAGCACCTCCAGCGCGTGCTCGACCAGCGGGCGCTCCCGCAGCCGCAGCAGCGCCTTGGGCCGCCCGCCCAGCCGGCGCCCGCCGCCGGCCGCCAGCAGCAGCCCCACCACCGGCGGCGGCGCGGGTGCGGGCCGGTCCACGGGGGCGGGGTGGGGCGGGGTGGCTGCCATGCCACCAGCTTGCCGCCCGGCGGGCCCGCCCGGCCTTGTGTGATTCCACAAGGGTGGGGCGCTGACCTTGGGGGGACCCCGGGGCATCCGCCGCTGGATCTTCCGTTCACCTGCGCTTCTACTGGCCGTTATGCACACCGCACCTGCCCCCCTGGTCGACCGCTTCGGCCGGGTCCACACCGACCTGCGGGTCTCGCTGACCGACCGCTGCAACCTGCGCTGCACGTACTGCATGCCGGCCGAGGGCCTGAACTGGCTGCCGAAGGCCGAGGTCCTCACCGACGACGAGATCGTCCGGCTGGTGCGGGTGGCGGTCCAGCGGCTCGGGATCCGCACGATCCGGCTGACCGGCGGCGAGCCGCTGCTGCGGCGCGGCCTGCCCGGGCTCCTCGCCCGCCTCACCGCGCTGGGGCCCGAGCTCTCGCTGACCACCAACGGGATCGGGCTGGCCCGCACGGCCGAGGAGCTGAAGGCGGCCGGGCTGCACCGGGTGAACGTCAGCCTGGACACCCTGCGCCCCGAGCGCTACCGGGAGATCACCCGGCGTGACCGGATCGCCGACGTGCTGGCCGGGCTGGCCGCCGCCCGGCGCGCCGGGCTGGCCCCGGTGAAGATCAACGCCGTGCCGGTGCGCGGGGTCAACGACGACGAGGTCCTCGACCTGGTCGAGTTCGCGGCCGCGCACGGCTACCGGATGCGCTTCATCGAGTCGATGCCGCTGGACGCCCAGGGCGCCTGGGACCGGGCGGCCATGATCACGGCCGACGAGCTGCTCGCGGTGCTCGGCTCCCGCTGGGAGCTGGTCCCGGTGGGCCGGCACGGCAACGCGCCGGCCGAGGAGTGGCGGATCGCCGGCACCGACACGGTCATCGGCGTGATCGCCTCGGTCACCCGGCCGTTCTGCGGCGGCTGCGACCGGGTGCGGCTGACCGCGGACGGACAGCTGCGCAACTGCCTGTTCGCCACCGAGGAGTCCGACCTGCGGGCGCTGCTGCGCGGCGGCGCGGACGACGCGGGCCTCGAGCGGGCATGGCGCGCCACCATCGCCCGCAAGGGGCCCGGGCACGAGATCGGCTCGGCCGACTTCCGGCGCCCGGAGCGTCCGATGTCCGCCATCGGCGGCTGAGCGGGAGCCGCCCGGGGCGTTGATGACCGGCCGCTGGGTGGTTCCTGGGAGAAGGCCGGGAACCGGCGCGATCCACCGAGCGTCCATCAGGTGTCATGGGGGGCGGGCGCAGGGCGCCGGGCGGGGGGTCGAGAGGTGCTGCTGGCGGCGAAGCCCCCGGTGCGGCGGGCGGAGCGGGAGTGGATCGAGCGCTCGATGGCGTGGCTGGTGGCCGAGTTCGGTCCCGGGCCGCTGCTGCGCGACCCGGTGCTGCCCACCGCCGAGTTCTTCCCCGGCCCCTACGACGGCTCCGAACAGGACATCCGCCGACTGGTCGGCCGGCTCTGCAAGTTCACCGGGGTGCACCCCGAGGTGGTGACCGTCGAGATCGACCCCGACGACGGCGAGTGGGCGATGGCCGCGGGACTGGGCTTCACCAGCCGCTCGCACTACGCGGCCGGCCACTACCGGCGGCGCCAGGGGCTCGCGGTGATAGGGGTCGACGCGCGGCTGGGCACCCGGCCGACGGCGCTGGTCGCCGTCGTGGCGCACGAGCTGGGCCACGTGCGGCTGCTCGACGAGGTGCGGGTCAGCGCCGAGCGGCCCGACCACGAGCCGCTCACCGACCTGCTGACGGTCTACTTCGGGCTGGGCGTCTTCAGCGCGAACGCGGCCCTGAGCACCGAGGTGGCGGGCGGGCGCCGCACCACCCGCCGACTGGGCTACCTCTCCGAGCGGGAGTACGGCTACGGGCTGGCCTGCTACGCCTGGCTGCGCGGGGAGAGCCGGGCCGGGCCGTGGGAGCGCCACCTGACGACCAACCCGCGGGCCTACCTGAAGCAGGGCCTGCGCTACCTGCGCCGCCATGCGCCCGGCCCGGAGCTGACGGCGGCCCGCGCGCTGGTGCACGGCCGGCCTTCCGACCGGGGAAGGTGACCCGGTGCGTGTTCATACGAAGAGATAGTGATATTTCTCAGCGGTGAACATCGCTCTGGCGCACCTGTCGCGCCGCATCCTGCCCGCCGTGCTGGGGGTCACCGTGGTCGCCGGCTGCGGCGGCTCGGGAGCCTCCCCGGACCCGGCGATGGAGTCGGCCGCCCCGAGCGCGCCCAGTGCCGCCGCCTCGCACGCCCCGGCCTCGCCCAGCGCCGCAGTCACCCCCACGGCCCAGCCCTCCGGCGCCGACGACCCCGCGCTCAAGCCGTTCTACGGCCAGCAGGTCGCCTGGAGCGCCTGCGCGGACGACCCGATGACCAAGGAGGTCAACGAGTCCTCCTTCCTGTGCGGCACCGCGCACGTCCCGCTGGACTACGCCCACCCGGCCGGCGACACCTTCGACCTCGCGCTGGTCAAGAAGCCGGCCGCGCAGTCGGTGCAGAAGCTCGGCTCGCTCTTCTTCAACCCGGGCGGTCCCGGCGGCTCGGGCATCGACATGGTCACCGGCGGCGCCGCCAGCCAGTTCAAGAGCCTGAACGACCGCTACGACCTGATCGGCTTCGACCCGCGCGGGGTGGGCAGGAGCAGCGCCGTGCACTGCCTGGACGACGCGGCCCGCGACCAGCTGAACGCCCTCGACCACGCCGACGGCGGCACCGGCAAGGCCTTCGCCGACGCCTGCCAGGCCAAGTCCGCCAAGCTGCTGCCGTTCGTCGGCACCGTCAACGCGGCCCGCGACCTGGACGTGCTGCGCGCGGTGGTCGGCGACCAGAAGCTCAACTACCTGGGCTTCTCCTACGGCACCTACCTCGGCGGCTTCTACGCCGAGCAGTTCCCCGACCGCACCGGCCGGCTGGTGCTGGACGGCGTGGTCGACCCGACGCTGAGCCAGCTGGACGCCGGCATCGCCCAACAGGTCGGCTTCGAGGGCGTCTTCGAGCGCTTCGCCGCGGACTGCGTCACCCACAGCGGCTGCTCGCTCGGCAAGGACCCGGGAGCCGCGGCGAAGAAGGCCGCCGACTTCCTGGACGGCCTGGAAGCCCACCCGATGACCGGCACGGACGGCCGCAAGCTCACCTCCGCCGAGGGCTGGACCGGCACGCTGGACATGCTCTACGGCGACGCGAAGTCCTGGGAGTACCTGCGCGACGGCCTGGCCTGGGCGATGCAGGGCCACAAGGCCGACTACCTGCTGGAGTTCGCGGACGACTACAACGGGCGCGACGGGCAGGGCCACTACAACAACCTGGCCGACGCCAACGTGGCGATCAACTGCGCCGACGACGGCTCGCCGATCCCCACCGACGACCAGATCCAGCAAGCCCTGCAGCAACTGCACGACAAGGCGCCCTACCTGGACCGCCGGGTGACCGCCGAGGACCTCAAGGCGCAGGACTGCCGGGCCTGGCCCTTCCACTCCGCCCCGCCGCCGCACGTCATCAAGGCCGCCGGCAGCGCGCCGATCCTGGTGGTCGGCTCCACCGGCGACGACGCCACCCCGTACGCCGGCGCGCAGAAGGTGGCCGCCAACCTGGCGAACGCCACGCTGCTCACCCGCGACGGGGACGGCCACACCGCCTACTCCAAGAGCGCCTGCATCAAGAAGGACGTCGACGCCTTCCTGATCGACGGCACGATGCCCCCGGCCGGCACCCACTGCCCGACGGACTCGGCCGGCTGACACGGTAGTCGACCGGCCGTCACGCTCTACCCGGCCCCCTGCCCCGCGCCCTCGCCCGCCGGGCAGGGGGTGTCGATGCGTGAGTGCCAGGTGGCGAGAGGGGTCGCCGTCGCCAGGGCGAGGAGCCGGGCGGTCGCCTCGGTCAGGGCGTGGGCGGCCTCGCGTGGGGTGGGGTGCTGGGTGTCGTGGGTGGCCAGGACGTGGGTGCCGCAGGTGTCGGCAGGGGGGCAGAGGCCCATGATCTCGGTGTCGACCGTCCAGGGTGGGCCCCAGCGGAGGTCGAAGGCGCAGCGGCGGGGGGCGTAGAGGCCGGCGGAGAAGTGCACGCCGGCCGCCTCGACCACCCCGAAGAGGCCGGCGATGGCGAACTGCGGCTGCGCGTGGAAGGCGAGGCGGCCGCCCGGTGGGGCGCCGAGGCGGTCGGCCAGGGTGCGCAGGTGGGCGTCGGCCTCGGCCAGGGCGGCCGAGACGGCGACGGCGTCGCCGTCGGGCAACTGGGGGAAGACCCAGCGCGGGTCGCCCCGGTCCAGCGGGATGGTCTCCATGGCGGACAGTCTGCCGCCAGGGGTCAGGCCGCGGCCGCCGGTGCGGCGAACTGCTTGCCGAGCCAGACCAGGGCCGGCGGGATCTCGCGGCCCCAGGTGTGGAAGTTGTGGCCGCCGCTGTTCAGGGTGATGGTGGAGAGCTTGGTGGGGGCCTTGAAGGCGGCCACCATCTCCTGGGTGGCGTGGTAGTTGTCCTCGTCGTAGCTGGTGGCCAGCAGCAGGGAGACGGGGGCGGCCGGGGCGTTCTTCAGCCGCCAGAGCAGGTCGTTCTCCTGCTTGAGCTGCGCGCTGCCGCCGAACAGGTCGCCGGTGGTGGGGTCGTTGCCCACGCTGTAGTCGGCGGAGAGCGCGACCGCGGCGCCGTACGCGTGCGGCTTGCGCAGCGCGAACTTCAGCGCGCAGTAGCCGCCGGTGGAGTCGCCCATCGCGGCGTGCGCGGCGGCCTGCGGCATGATCCGGTAGCCGCTGGCCATCGCCTTGGGCAGGTCCTCGGTGAAGTAGGTCTCCACCTGCGGGCCGCCGGGGACGTCCATGCACTCGGTGTCGCGGTTGGCGATGGGGCTGGGGCGCATCATCACCAGGACGGTGGGCGGCAGTTGCCGGTCGTTGATCGCCTGCAGCGTGCTGGCGGGGTACTGCATCAGCGAGATCAGCTTCTCGGGCGTGCCGGGGTAGCCGGTCAGCACCAGGGCCATCGGGAACTGCCGCTGCGCGTAATCGGGTTGGAAGTACTGCGGCGGCAGGTAGACGTAGCCGTCGTTGCTCAGCCCGGAGCTCGCGCCGGTCAGCCGGATCTTCTCGATCTGCCCGGAGCGCTCCTTGGCCGAGCCCTGCGAGGAGTAGAAGCTCTGCTGCCCGGTGATCGACAGGGCGTTGCTCGGCTGGTGGTCCACCACCGTGCCGTTGCCGCCGGCGGTGCCGAGCAGGTCGGTCCAGGAGGTGTAGAAGCCGAAGTAGGAGTTGGCGATCAGCGCCATGGCGACGATCACCGAGGCCTGGGTGGCGAAGAAGGCGGCGAAGCGGCCGAGCAGGGCCTTCCACCCTCTGCCGCCGAGCTTCGGCCAGAGCCAGAGGGTGGCGACGAAGGCGGCCACGGCCACCAGGCCGGCCACGATCTGCAGGGGAAGTCCGGTCAGCGCGAGCATTGAACGATCCTAGTTGACCTGGGTGAACGGATTTCCCCACCCCCGTCCGCGCTCGCCGCAGGCCTGGCCCGCTCCGTGTGTACGCCTCCAAAGTGCGCCCCTGTGCGCCCTGTTGACCTCGCCACTCGCCCTGCGGGAGGCTGATCGCGCATATGCACGCGAAAGGCTCTTGGGGGGCTCGACTTGCTCACTTCAGTGGGTGTTTCCCGTTCCGCGTTCCGCTCGGCGGCCGCGGTGGTCGGCGCGGCGTTGCTGGTCGGCGGGTGCAGCTCGGCACGCTACCCGGGGCCGCAGGGCCTGCCCGGTGGCCGGACCTCGACGCCGGCGCCCACCGGCACCGGCAGCGCGGGCGGCGCGCTCGGCTCGCTGGGCGGCACGCCCAGCGACGACCCGACGCCGAGCCCGCTGCCGACGCCGTACGGGATCCAGCTGACCACCTGGGTCGGCCCGGTCAACACGGCGCTGGGCCAGGTCGGCAAGGCCGGCAGCCTGGACTCGCTCAGCACCGCGCTCGGCACCGCCCAGCAGGCGGCGAGCGCGGCGGCCACCGGGCTGCAGGGCGCCGTGCCGCCGGACAGCCTCAGCGACGCCAACCGCAAGCTCTACGTCGCCCTGGACCAGCTGGCCACCGATCTCGGCCAGGTCCAGAGCGACATCACGGCGAGCAAGGTCTGCGCCACCTCCTCGGCGCTGGCCGAGACCGGCGGGGTGCAGGGGCTCAAGGACGTCCCCGCCGCCCTGCAGACGCTGGCCGCCTCCGGCTACACCACCGACTTCGCAGTCCCGCAGACCCCGCAGCAGCAGCACCGCGCGCTGGACAACGGCGCCTTCGTCCGCGAGGGCCAGGACGACGGCAACGGCGAGCTGACCGTGGAGAACGGCGGCGACGCCGACGCGGTGCTCACCCTGACCAAGAGCGGCACCACCGCCTACTCCTTCTACGTGGTCAAGGGCAAGACCGCCAAGGTGACCGGGATCCGGGACGGCAACTACGACGTCTACTTCACCGGCGGCTTCGACTGGGACGCCGGCACCAAGCAGTTCACCCAGAGCTGCGACTTCACCAAGTTCGACGACGGCCTGGACTTCACCACCACCAGCAGCACCTACTCGACCTGGAAGGTCAGCCTGCAGCCGGTCGCCGGCGGCAACGCCACCACCACCCAGGTGCCGCCCGGCTCGTTCCCGGTCCCGTAGCCGGTCCCGGGGCGCGGTCCCCGGCTCGGCCGCGTCCCGCGCTCACCCGGTGGTGCGCGGGATGCGGCGCTCCCAGTCCCGTTCGAAGAGCACCGCGCCGCCCTCCCAGGCGGTCAGCCGGTCGCGGGCCACGAAGTCCGACCCGTCGCAGCCGAGCTCGGAGCCGGTCGTGACGGTGACGTCCCAGCCCTGGTCGGGGCGCTGCAGCCGCACCGAGCGCTCGCAGTGGGCGCTCGCGCTGAGCGGGTCCCCGCGCCGGATCCGGTAGGTCTCCTCCAGTCGCTCGGTGGTGACCAGGCCGTCGGGGTAGCTGCGCGAGGCGCCGCGGTCGGGGCAGACGGCCAGGCGCCACTCGCCGCCGCCCAGGTCGAGGGTCAGCTGTTGCTCGGGCCGGCCGTCCTCGCGGGGCGCCACGTGCACCTCCAGCGGTGCGCCCTGTTCGGGCTCGGCGAAGGTGATCGGGGCCCGGCCGACGTCGGCGGCCAGGTGGCGCACCGGCAGCATGAGGGTGCTGTGGCCCGGGTCGACCCCGAAGCCGGCCGTCTCGGGCAGCGGCCAGAGCCAGGGCCAGTAGGTGGAGGAGAGCGCCAGGCGGATCCGGTGCCCGGGGACGAAGGCGTGCGCGATCGCGGCCAGCTCCACCTCGACGTCCTCGACGGCGCCGGGCTCCCAGGGCGTCATCCGCTCGGGCCCGCGACGGGCCGCGAGGCTGAGCACGCCCCGGGTGACCAGGGCCGACGACCCGTCGGGCGCCACGTCGCAGAGCCGCACCACCAGGTGGCCGCGGTCGGCGGCGCAGCGCAGCCGCACCACCAGCGAGGGCCGGCCCAGGATCTCGGTGCGCTCGGCGAGCGGGGCGGAGTCGAAGCAGACCGAGCGCCCGTCCTCGGCGCGCGGGCGGGGCGGCAGGCGGCGGGGGCGGCGGGGGGGGGGGGGGCGGCCGGCTTCGACGCCGGTCTGCTGCGGGGTGCGGACCGGGACGAACCGTTCGCCCTCGGGCGTGCCGGCCGTGCGCAGGGTGTCGGCCAGGCCGTAGTGGATCTCGCGGACGTCGTCGGAGGGCCAGCCGTCCTCGCCGATCCACCGGCCGGCCGGCGCCGCGTCGCCCCCGGTGGGTGCGGCCCGCTGGGGCGACCCGGCCGGGCTGGGCGCGGGCCCCGGCATCCAGCTGCGCAGGCCGGGCTCGTCCAGCACGCCGCGCTCCTCGCCCTTGAGCCACTGGTCCCACCAGCGCAGCGTCTCCTGGAGGAAGCCGATCGCCGGGCCGGGCCCCCGCTCGCGGTCCGGGTACTGGTGCGCCCAGGGGCCGATCAGGCCGCGCACCGGCGCCGTCAGGTGCTCGACCAGCCGCAGCACGCAGTCCCGGGAGGGTTCGGCCCAGCCGCCGACGGCCAGCACGGCGGCCCGGATCGCGGCGTAGTCCTCGCCGAGGTCGCCCCGGCGCCAGTAGGCGTCGCGGCTCTGGTGCGCCAGCCAGGTGTGGACGGGCGGCTCCAGCGAGCCCAGTCGCTCCAGCCACATCAGCCGCCAGTCGTCGCCGACGTAGCGCGGGTCCGGCGGGCGGGCGGCGGCGGCCAGGCGCGCGGCCGAGCCGGCGGGCAGGTCGCAGCCCAGCACCGAGCCGCCGAGGTAGCTCGCCTCGTTGCCGTAGCGGTCGTCGCTGGGGCAGACGGCGACCACGGCGGCCAGCGGTTCGGGGGCCAGCGCGGCGATCCGCAGCGCGCCGGTGGCGCCCGGGCCGATCCCGAAGAGGCCGACCCGTCCGCTGCACCAGGGCTGCTCGGCCAGCCAGCGCACCACCTCGACCCCGTCGGCGCTCTCCCGCTCGCCGTACTGCTCGCCGTGCGCCTCGCCCGGCAGGCCGTCGGAGTTGCCGTGGCCGCGCAGGTCCACCCGCACGCTCGCGTAGCCGTGCCCGGCGTACCAGGGGTGGCGCTCGGCGTCCCGGGCGGCGGTCCAGTCGCTGAGCCGGTCCGGCAGGTACTCCAGCAGCGCGGGCACCGGCGGGCCCGAGACGGGTCGCCAGAGGCGGGCGGCCAGCGTGGTGCCGTCGGCGAGCGGCAGGCGCAGGTCCTCGCGGACGGTCCGGTGGGGGAGGGAGCTGGGGTGCCGCATGCGGAGCCTCCGGGGAGGTGGACGGCGGACGGCGGACAAGAGTGGACATTACCGCTGATTCCATGACCAATCGTGAGCTGAGGGCCCGTCAGAGTGGCGCGCGGAAGCTCGTGCGGGGGCGTGCATGGAGTACCCAGTTGCGAACAGCTTGCAAGTGCGGGGGGTGAGAGGGAACGATGGACCGGTTCCGCAGCACTCCGCACGTTCCAGCATCCGAGATGAGGTCGCCGCCGATGAGCAGCGTGCCAGTCACCACCCCCGCCCGACCCCGGTGGACCGCCCGGCTCACCCGGGACGAGTGGCTGCGGCTGGCCGGCATGGGCGGCTTCGTGCTCGCCCTGCACGTGGTCGGCTGGTTCACCCTGCTGGCGGTGATCGCGCCCCGGCACTACACCATGGGCCACGAGGTCTTCGGCGCCGGCATGGGCCTGACCGCCTACACCCTGGGCATGCGGCACGCCTTCGACGCCGACCACATCGCGGCCATCGACAACACCACCCGCAAGCTGATGGGCCAGGGCAAGCGGCCGCTCTCGGTGGGCTTCTGGTTCTCGCTCGGCCACTCCTCGATCGTCTTCGGCCTCTGCGCGCTGCTCGCCTTCGGGATCCGCTCGCTGGCCGGCGCCGTCGAGTCCGACGACTCCTCGCTGCACCGGACCACCTCGCTGGTGGGCACCAGCGTCTCCGGGGTCTTCCTGGTGCTGATCGGGCTGGTCAACCTGGGGGCCTTCAACGGCATCCTGCGGGTCTTCCGCAAGATGCGCGAGGGGCAGTTCGACGAGGCGGAGCTGGAGGAGCAGCTGGACAAGCGCGGTTTCCTCAACCGGATCCTGGGCCGGGTCACCCGGGCGGTCACCAAGTCCTGGCACATGTACCCGGTGGGCCTGCTCTTCGGGCTGGGCTTCGACACCGCCACCGAGGTCTCGCTGCTGGTGCTGGCCGGCGGTGCGGCGGCCTTCTCGCTGCCCTGGTACGCGCTGCTGGTGCTGCCGGTGCTCTTCGCGGCGGGGATGAGCCTGCTGGACACCATCGACGGCTCGTTCATGAACTTCGCCTACGAGTGGGCGTTCTCCCAGCCGGTCCGCAAGATCTACTACAACCTCACGGTGACCGGTCTGTCGGTGCTGGTGGCGCTGGTGATCGGCGTGATCGAGCTGGCCTCGCTGCTGGCCGACCAGCTGGACGTCACCACCGGGCCGCTGGGCTGGATCGGCTCGCTGGACCTCAACAACGTCGGCTTCGCGATCGTGGGGCTCTTCGTGGCCACCTGGGCGGCGGCGATGGCGTTCTGGAAGTTCGGCAAGGTGGAGCAGAAGTGGTCCGCCGGTCTGCGGGCCGGGGCGGTGGGCGCCGCGGGCGTGGGCGCCGCGGTGGGCGCGGTGGCGACGCAGGGCGCGGTGGCGGAGGGCGAGTAGCCCGCCACCACCGCGCCGGTGGGTGCGACTACCTGATCAGCAGGTCAGCACCGGAGCGGCCCAGTCGGCGTGGTCGCTGTTGTTGCCGTCGCCGCCGTCGGTCACCACCAGGTGCAGCTCCATCGCGCCGGTCAGGTCGGCGGTCAGGTGCGCGCCGGGGCCGGTGCCGGTGAGCAGGCCGCTGTCGGCGACCTTGGTGGCGTCCTTGTAGATCTGGAAGTCGACCGTGCCCCGGCCGTACGTCTCGTCGTCCACGCCCACCGTGGTGCTCAGCGAGGTGCAGGCGCCGCCGAGGTAGTAGACGATCTCACTGGCCGCGTTGGTGCCCAGGCCCTTGGCGTAGGTGGTGCCGCGGATGCTGAGGGTCTGGCCGTCGGCGAGCCCGTTGTCGCCGTTGCTCATGTCCTTCTCCACCGGACCCCAGCCGTTGCCGGCCGAGGACCAGGTCAGGTCGGAGAGCTGGTGGGTGCCGGCGGCGGGACCGTTGCCGCAGGCGATCCGGGCGCCCGCCCAGTCGGCGTGGTCCCAGCTGGTGCCGTCACCGGCGTCGGTGACCACCAGGCGCAGGGTGCTCGCGCCGGTCAGGTCGGCGGTCAGGTGCTGGACCGCGCTGGTGCCGGTGACCCGGCCGCTGTCGGCGACCAGGGTGTCGTCCCTGTAGACCTGGAAGTCGACCGAGCCCTGCCCGCCGGTCTCGTCGTCCACGCCCACGTCGGTGACCAGGTTCTTGCAGGCGCCGCCGAGGTTGATGCTGACGCTGCTGGCCGCGTTGGTGCCCAGGCCCTTGGCGTAGGAGGTGCCGCGGATGCTCAGCCGGCGGCCGTCACCGGCGGCCCAGTCGCCGTTGCTGCGGTCGCGCTCGATGGGGCCCCAGGCGTTGGCCTGCGCGGCGAAGGGCAGGTCGCTGACGTAGTTCATGCCGGTGGGCGGCGGGACCGGCGAGCTCGGGGTGACCTTGAACATCGCGGTGCCGTGCCCGGGGACGGTGGCGCTGAGGGTCCCGGTGGTGGTGCTCGTCGCCTTGGACCACAGGTCCTTGACCCGGTACGAGCTCGCGCCGCCGATGCCCAGGGTCTGCACGGTGGTGGAGACGGTGGCGTCGTACGAACCCTCGTTGGTGAGGGTGACCGCGCGGCTGCCGTCGGCCAGCGGCTTGGACATCACCACCAGGCCGTTCGCGCTGGAGACCACCGAGCCCTGCTTGCCGAGCGGGTCCTGGTCGACCGCGATGACGTCGGTGTTGGTCAGGATGTCGAAGGTCTGCTGCTGCGCTGTGCGCAGGTCGGTGCCGATCATCAGCGGGGCGGCCATCTCGGACCAGAGGCTGAAGTGCGTCTGGTACTCGGTGCCGGTCATCCCGCCGTTGCCGACCTCCAGCATGTCGGGGTCGTTCCAGGCGCCGGGCTGGGCGTAGGTCGACAGGCCCTGGTTGGCGTGCGCGATGGCGATCATGCTCTGCCAGTTGTCGCTGATGTCACCCGTGGTGCGCCAGGAGTTGCCGACCGAGGGCGCCCAGCTCCACGGCTGGGTGGAGCCCCACTCGCAGATGCTGTACAGGATCGGGCGGCCGGTCTTCTTGAGCGCGTCGCCCATCGCCTTGTAGCGGCTCTGGGCGTCGACGCCCTGGTTGTTGCAGTTGTCGTACTTGAGGTAGTCCACGCCCCAGGAGGCCCAGAGGTCGGCGTCCTGCTGCTCGTGACCCAGGCCGCCGGGGAAGCCCTGCACGTCGCAGGTGTGGGTGCCGGCGCTGGAGTAGAGCCCGAACTTCAGGCCCTTGGCGTGGACGTAGTCGGCCAGCGCCTTGATGCCGTCGGGGAAGCGGACCGGGTCGGCCACCAGGTTGCCGGCGGCGTCGCGGTTGGGCAGGGCCCAGCAGTCGTCGAGGTTGACGTACTGGTAACCGGCCGCCTTGAGGCCCTTGCTGACGAAGAGGTCGGCGATGCCCTTGACCATCGCCTCGTTGAACTGGGAGCCGCAGTGGGTGGAGTTCCAGTTGTTGAAGCCCATCTGCGGGGCCAGGTCGATGCCGTTGTCCACGGCCATGGCGGCCGGGGCGGTGGCCAGTTGGAGCCCGACGACGGCGGCGCCACCGCCGGCGAAGAGGGACAGGGCGGTACAGAGCGCGCCGAGACGGCGATGGGGGGCTCTGCGGATCGGACGCAAGGGAACCTCCGGTAGCGACGGAACAGGACGCAATCAAACGGAACATCACATATGACAGTGCGCGTTCCGGTGCATGTCAAGGGATCTGACGTCCATTCATGAACGATCTTGTTTGATTCTGTGCGAAACCGGACGTCGGAGCGGGTAGGTGCGGCGGTGTGGCGCGGACGCGACGGAGCGGGGCGCGACCGGTGTGGTCGCGCCCCGCTCTCGGGTGGGTCCTCGGCTGCCGCCGGCCGCCGGCGGTCGGTCAGCGCAGCTTCGCCAGCACGGCGTTCGCCATGGCCCGCTCGCCGGTGGCGTTGGGGTGGAACGGGACGGCGGGGGAGCCGGGCAGCGCACCCTCGATCCACCGGTCGTCCGAGCAGGCGTCGTGTCCCTGGGTCGGGGTCTGGGTGTCCACGTAGGTGGCGCCGTTGGCGGCCGCGGTCGCCGCCAGCATGCCGTTCAGCTGCCCGAGGATCCCGTGCAGGTAGGCCACGTCGCCGACGGTGACCGGCTGGCGGCCCGCGCAGGTCGAGGCGTCGGCGGGCAGCACCGAGGGGTAGCCGACCAGCAGCACCTTGGCGTGCGGCGCGCGGGCGTGGATCTGCTGCAGGGCGTCGGCGAGCCGGGGCGCGGCCGCGTCGATCCGGTCCACCAGGGTGTCGTCGCCGTAGCTCCAGCTCCAGCTGAAGGAGGACCAGCTCCAGGACCAGTGCCCGTGCCCGTACACGTCGTGGCAGGGGGTGCCGGCCGGGTTGACCACCGCGCCCGCGATGCAGGTGGCGATCACCTCGCCGATGCCCAGGCTGGAGCCGCCCAGGTCGTTGCCGCCGATCCCCAGCGTCACCAGTTGGGTGTCGCCGGACAGGGCGTCCAGCTGCGGGTCGTTGACCCGGAAGACCGCGTCGTACTGGGCGCTGGAGAGGTCCTGGATCCGCGCGGCCGAACAGGTGGCGTCGGTGTAGGAGGCGCTGCCGAGCGCGGCGGACACCAGGTGGCCGTAGTTGTGGTCCGAGCGCAGGCACAGGCCGGCCGACTGGCCGGGCACGCCGGCCCCCGCGGAGTAGGAGTCGCCGAGCGCCACGTAGGCACCGGTGGTGCCGGTGGCGGCGCCGGCCGAGCCGGTACCCAGCGAGACCAGTGAGGTGGCGAGGAGCAGGCTGCCGAGGAGTTTCGCGGCAGGGCGGAGCGTGCGGGCAGGGCGGAGCACGGTTCCTCCTGGGGGAGAGAAACGAGAAGGGTGGGTGGGGGCACGGCCGCGGCTGCTACTGACAGGTAAGTTACCGTCAGGTTTCCGAAGCGTCTACGGAATCGGCACCGTGAATTGCGCTCCGAATTTCGCGTCGCAATGGAGCGGAATTCGTGGTCCCACCGATGAGTTCACCCTTCCGGTCGAGGGCCGAGCGCCGCCCGGCGCACCGGCGCCCGCCGGTTGACGCCCCGATCGCCAGGACGCAGGATCGACGCACCCGACGGCCGCCCCTGGAGGACCCCCGCATGGCATTCGACGCCGACGTCATCGTGATCGGAGCGGGACTCGCGGGACTGGCCGCCACCGCCGAACTGGCCGACGCCGGGCGGCGGGTGATCCTGCTCGACCAGGAAGGGGCGGCCTCGCTGGGCGGTCAGGCGCACTGGTCCTTCGGCGGCCTCTTCCTGGTCGACTCGCCCGAGCAGCGCCGGATGCGGATCCGCGACAGCCTCGACCTGGCCCGGCAGGACTGGCGGGGCACGGCCGGCTTCGACCGCGCCGAGGACCTCTGGCCGCGCCGGTGGGCCGACGCCTACCTGGACTTCGCCGCCGGTGAGAAGCGGGCCTGGCTGCGCGCGATGGGCGTGCGGTTCTTCCCGGTGGTCGGCTGGGCCGAGCGCGGGGGGCTGGACGCCGGCGGCCCGGGCAACTCGGTGCCGCGCTTCCACATCGTCTGGGGCACCGGGCCCGGCCTGGTCGAGCCGTTCGCCCGGCGGGTGCGGGCGGCGGTGGCCAAGGGCCTGGTCGAGCTGCGGTTCCGGCACCGGGTCACCGCGCTGGGCGCCAGCGCCGGGGCCGTCGACACCGTCAGCGGCGAGGTGCTGGTGGCCGACGACGTCGAGCGCGGGCGCGCCTCCTCGCGCGAGGTGGCGGGCGCCTTCGAGCTGCGCGCGCAGGCCGTGGTGGTCACCTCCGGCGGCATCGGCGGCAACCACGACCTGGTCCGCGCGGCCTGGCCGGAGCGGCTCGGCACCCCGCCGGCCCGGCTGCTCAGCGGGGTGCCGGCGCACGTCGACGGGCTGATGCTGGGGGTGACCGGCGCGGCCGGGGGCCACCTGATCAACGGCGACCGGATGTGGCACTACACCGAGGGCATCGAGAACTGGGACCCGATCTGGGCTCGGCACGGCATCCGGATCCTGCCCGGCCCCTCCTCGCTCTGGCTGGACGCGCGCGGGCGGCGGCTGCCCGTCCCGCTCTTTCCCGGATTCGACACGCTGGGCACGCTGGAACACATCATGCGGACGGGCCACGAGCACACATGGTTCGTACTCACTCAGAAGATCATCGAAAAGGAGTTCGCGCTCTCCGGCTCGGAACAGAACCCGGATCTGACCGGCCGCAGCATTCGCCAGGTGCTCGCCCGGGCGCTGCCCGGCGCCACCGCGCCGGTGGAGGCGTTCAAGCGGCACGGCGCGGACTTCGTGGTCGCCGACCGGCTGGCCGACCTGGTGCGTGGGATGAACGAGCTGACCGCCCAGCACGCCGGCGACGCGGGTGAGGCGGGCGGACCGGAGACGGGCGGGGGCGTGCCGGTGCTGGAGGAGGCCGCGCTGCGGCGCGAGATCGAGGCCCGGGACCGCGAGTTGGCCAACCCCTTCGGCAAGGACCTGCAACTGGCGGCCGTCCGCGCGGCCCGCCGCTACCTGGGCGACAGGCTGATCCGCACCGCCGCGCCGCACCGGCTGCTGGACCCGAAGGCCGGACCGCTGATCGCGGTGCGCCTGCACGTGCTGACCCGCAAGTCGCTCGGCGGGCTGGAGACCGACCTCGCGGGCCGGGTGCTGCGGGCGGACGGCGAGGTGCTGGAGGGGGTGTACGCGGCCGGCGAGGCGGCGGGGTTCGGCGGCGGCGGGATGCACGGCTACCGCTCGCTGGAGGGGACCTTCCTGGGCGGCTGCCTCTTCTCCGGGCGGACGGCCGGCCGCGCGGCCGCCGCGGCCACCGCGTGACGGCCTGGGGGGTGGGGCTCGCGGCCCGGTCGAGCCGCGGAGGAGGGGAGGGCTGTCCGCGCGCTGTCAAGGGGGTATGAGGACATGTCAGGTTTCCGCCTGACTGGCCGTCGGCGTACGGAGCGGTCTTCGCAGGTAGGGGCGCTTCCGGCAACCGACTCGTCTACGCGCGTTCACCGACCGTCCGCCGAATGGCCTTCCACTCCTGGGAGAGTCCCCGCCATGGATATCCCACGCATGGGCGTGCCCGAGAAGCTCGCCAACCGCATGAACATGGCCGAGCAGCACGAGTACCTGCGCAGCCGGCTCTCCCGCCGCAGTGTGCTGCGCACCAGCGCGATCACGGTGGGCGCCCTCGCCGTCGGCGGCGCGCTCGGCACCGGCACGGCGTACGCCGCGCCGACCAGCCCCACGCTGCTGGGTGACGCCGCGTCGGCCGTCGACGGGTCCAAGGTCATCCCGGTCGGCCGCCACCTCGCGTTCGGCCCCGAGCCGGACACCCAGTTCCGCGTCTCCTGGCAGGTGCCGGTCCCGGTCAAGAAGCCGTTCCTGCGCTACGGCAAGACCCCCTGGGACCTGAGCCACAAGGTCGAGGCCGAGATCCGCGCGCTGCACACGCCGGCGCTGGTGCCCGGGCAGAGCCCGGTCGACCAGTACTACGTGCACGTCGCGCTCGAGGACCTGCACCCCGACACCACGTACTACTACGGCGTCGGCCACCAGGGCTTCGACCCGGCCGCCCAGCAGGCGATCTCCGCGCTCGGCACCTTCACCACGGCCGCCTCGCGCGACCACCGCTGGGGCAAGGTCTACGACCCGTTCACCTTCACCGCCTTCGGTGACCAGGGCGTCAGCGCCCACGCGGCCAACAACGACAACGTCATCCTGGCCCAGAACCCCAAGTTCCACCTGCACGCCGGTGACATCTGCTACGCGGACCCGGACGGCCAGGGCCTGGACGCCGACAAGGCCGACTTCAAGGCCACCACCTGGGACGCGTTCCTGGTGCAGACCGAGGCCGTCGCCGCCAAGGTCCCGTGGATGGTCGCCTACGGCAACCACGACATGGAGGCCTGGTACTCGCCGAACGGCTACGGCGGCGAGGACGCGCGCTGGTTCCTGCCGGACAACGGCCCGGACAAGCGCGTCGCCCCCGGCGTGTACTCCTTCCGCTACAGCAACGTCGGTGTCATCTCGCTGGACGCCAACGACGTGTCCTACGAGATCCCGGCCAACCTCGGCATCACCGCCGGTCGTCAGACCAAGTGGCTGGACCGCACCCTCAAGGACTTCCGCAACGACGAGACCATCGACTTCGTCGTGGTCTTCTTCCACCACTGCGCCTTCTCCACCACGCACCAGCACGCCTCCGACGGCGGCGTGCGCGACGCCTGGGTGCCGCTGTTCGAGAAGTACCGCGTGGACCTCGTGATCAACGGTCACAACCACGTCTACGAGCGCACCGACGCGATCCTCGGCAACAAGGTCTCCAAGGCGATCCCCAGCGGCGCCACCCTGGAGCCGGCCAAGGACGGCGTGGTCTACGTGACCGCGGGTGCCGCCGGTCGCAGCATCTACTCGTTCGACTCGCCGCAGACGTACGAGGGGCACGAGAACCGCGTGGACGAGGTGAACACCTACCACTTCGTCAAGGGCCAGCAGAAGGTCACCGAGACGGTCGAGTGGTCGCGCGTGCGCTACCTCGGCTACTCGTTCATCAAGGTCGACGTGACCCCGGCGCACCTGGGCCAGAAGTCCTCGATGAAGGTCACCGCGCTGACCGAGACCGGCCAGCAGATCGACCACTACACCATCGTGCGCAAGGTCGGCGAGGGCTGGGACAGCACCACGGACGACGACGGCCAGGGCGGCGGCTGGGGCTGGTAGCCCCGGTGGCCGGGCGCCCGCGGGGTGCTCGGTCGTGCCCGACCGGCGACGGCCGCTGACGGACGGACGTCGCACCGCGAGCCCCCTGGGAGCACCTCTCCCCGGGGGCTCACGGCGTTCCCGCGCGTGGATGCGGGTGGAGGGGAGTCGCGGGCGGCTGACCGGGAGACAATCACCCGGGGGCCGTTCGGCTCCCGGGTCCGTCGAGGAAAGGTCAGGGCCGTATGTCACAGCAGGTCAGGGGCGTCATCGCCCGAGGCAAGGGCGAGCCGGTTCAGGTGGAGACGATCGTCGTACCCGACCCGGGACCGGGGGAGGCGGTGGTCAAGGTCCAGGCCTGCGGCGTCTGCCACACCGACCTGCACTACCGGGAGGGCGGGATCAACGACGACTTCCCGTTCCTGCTCGGGCACGAGGCCGCCGGTGTGGTGGAGAGCGTCGGCGAGGGCGTCGAGGACGTCGCCCCCGGTGACTTCGTGATCCTCAACTGGCGTGCCGTCTGCGGGCAGTGCCGCTCCTGTCGGCGCGGCCGGCCGCAGTACTGCTTCGCCACCCACAACGCCAAGCAGAAGATGACGCTGCTGGACGGCACCGAGCTCTCGCCCGCGCTGGGGATCGGCGCCTTCGCCGAGAAGACCCTGGTGGCGGCCGGACAGTGCACCAAGGTGGACCCGGCGGCCTCGCCGGCCGCGGCCGGCCTGCTGGGCTGCGGCGTGATGGCGGGCCTCGGTGCGGCGATCAACACCGGCGGCGTGGGCCGCGGCGACACCGTCGCGGTGATCGGCTGCGGCGGGGTCGGCAACGCGGCGGTGGTCGGCGCCCGGCTGGCCGGCGCGGCGAAGATCATCGCGGTGGACATCGACCCGCGCAAGCTCGTCACGGCGCGGGGGCTCGGCGCCACCCACACCGTCGACTCCTCCAGCGGTGACCCGGTCGAGGAGATCCGGGCGCTGACCGGTGGGAACGGCGCGGACGTGGTGATCGAGGCGGTCGGCCGCCCCGAGACGTACCGGCAGGCGTTCTACGCCCGCGACCTGGCCGGCACCGTGGTGCTGGTCGGCGTGCCGACGCCGGAGATGACGCTGGAACTGCCGCTGCTGGACGTCTTCGGGCGGGGCGGCGCGCTGAAGTCCTCCTGGTACGGCGACTGCCTGCCCTCGCGGGACTTCCCGATGCTGATCGACCTGTACCTCCAGGGCCGGCTCGACCTGGACGCCTTCGTCACCGAGACCATCGCGCTGGACGACGTCGAGCAGGCGTTCGCCCGGATGCACGACGGCGACGTGCTCCGTTCGGTGGTGGTGTTCTGATGCACGTGCTGCCCCCCGAGCCCGAGATCGAGCACCTCGTCACCGCCGGCACCTTCGAACTGGACGGTGGCAGCTGGGAGGTGGAGAACAACGTCTGGATCATCGCGAACGACCGGGACGCGGTGGTGATCGACCCGGCGCACGACGCGCCGGCCATCGCGGCGGCGGTCGGCGACCGCCGGGTGCTGGCGATCATCTGCACCCACGCGCACAACGACCACGTCAACGCGGCCCCCGCGCTGGCGGCGCTGACCGGTGCGCCGATCATGCTGCACCCGGCGGACCTGCCGCTGTGGAAGCAGGCGCACCCCGGTGACCAGCCGGACGAGGAGCTGAGGGACGGTCAGCGGATCACCGTCGGCGGCCTCTACCTGCACGTGCGGCACACGCCCGGGCACAGCCCGGGTGGCGTGAGCATCTACGTGCCGGCGCTGGAGGCGGTCTTCACCGGGGACACGCTCTTCCAGGGCGGGCCGGGTGCCACCGGGCGGTCGTTCTCGGACTTCCCGACCATCATCGACTCGATTCGCGACCGGCTGCTCGACCTGCCGCCGCAGACCGTGGTGCACACCGGGCACGGGCCCACCACGACGATCGGCCAGGAGGCACCGCAGCTGGCGGAGTGGATCGCGCGCGGGCACTGAGGGCGGGGGCGAGTGCGGGTGCGGGGCGTCGGGTGTGGGGGGTGCGGGGCGGCCGTCGATCGGGCGGCTGATGACGGGTGACCGGTGTCGGCTGACCGTTGTTGGATGACCGCCGCCGGCTGACGGATGACAGAATCTGAAATCTGTCATCCGTCAGCTCGACGTCAGATAACCGACACCGGATGACAGGTGTCGGTTGGCCGATGTCAGGTGACCGGTGTCAGATAACCGCGGCCGGATCACCGATGCCAGACGCCCGCCGTCGGACGGCCGACGGCGTCACCGCCGCCGCCTCACAGCGCCGCGAGCTGCTCCGCCAGCGTGTCACTGTGCTGGAACGTCAGTCCGGCCAGCGCCACGTGCTTCCAGCGCACCGCGCCCGTGGCGTCCAGGATGAACACCGAGCGGCGCAGTCCCAGGCCGGGGACGGCGATCCCGAACGCCTTGGCCACCGTGCGGTCGGTGTCGGCGAGCAGCGGGAAGCCGAGCCGGTGCTTGCGGGCGAACGCCTCGTGGCTCTCCAGCCCCTGCGGGCTGATGCCCCAGACCGTCGCCCCCAGGTCCTTGAAGCGGTCCAGGTCCGAGGTGTACGAGCAGAGCTGCTTGGTGCAGACGGCCGTGTCGTCGCCCGGGTAGAAGACCAGCACCAGCGGGTGTCCCTTGGCGTCGGCGAGGCGGTAGTCGTGGAACTCGGGTGAGCCCTCGGTGAGCAGCAGGCCGGGCAGGGTGAAGTCGGGTGCGGGGGAGCCGACCTCGGGAGACTTGGCCATCGGGGATCCTCTGTGAGTCCAGGGAGACAGAACGTTCGTTCTGCTCGCATGCTAGCCCGTTTCGCTGGCTCGGCGCCAGCGTGACGCGTGCACGCGGTGGAGTACGGTCGAGAGCGTGAGTACGTCTGCCGCCGCCCCGGCCAACGCCGGCTCGTCACCCGCCACCCCATCCTCCACCGTCGCCACCGCGTCGTCCGCCGGCGCCGGCCCGTCCTCCGCCGTTTCGGCGTCCGTCGCCGCGCTGCCCGCCAAGGCGCGGGTGCTGGCCACGGCCACCCGGCTGTTCTACACCGAGGGGATCCACACGGTCGGCGTGGACCGCATCGTCACCGAGGCGGGTGTCACCCGGGCCACCTTCTACCGGCACTTCCCGGGCAAGGAGGACCTGGTCCGCTGTTACATCCAGGAGTGGGACCAGCGGATCCGGGCGGAGTTGGCGCAGGCGGTGCCCGGGTTGACGGCGGCTCGGCTACTGCCGCTGCTGGTGACCCGGCTGGGCCAGGAGATGTGCGGACCGGGTTTCCGGGGCTGCCCGTTCATCAACGCCTCCGCCGAGTACCCCGACCCCGAGCATCCCGTCTCGCAGGCGATCACGGAACACCGGGCGTGGCTGCGGGGGGCGTTGGTGCGACTGCTCGGCGACGCCGGGGTGCCGGAGCCGGAGCGGCGAGCCGACATCGTGGTCCTGCTGCGCGACGGCGCGATGGTGGGCGCCGCGCTCGGTGACCCGGCGGTGGTGGCCGACCGACTGGCGGCCGCGGTCGCCGAACTGGTCGGCTAGCGCCGGTCGGGCTGAGCCGGGCCCGCGCCGGCAGGGCGCGGTGCGGCGCGGTCGCGCACCGGCGGGCGAGGGGTCAGCGGCGCGGGCCGTACATGATCACCGCTACACCGGCCAGGCAGATCGCGGCGCCGGCGAGGTCGTAGCGGGTCGGCCGGAAGCCGTCGACCAGGACGCCCCAGAGCAGCGAGCCGGCCACGAAGACCCCGCCGTAGGCCGCGAGCACCCGGCCGAAGTGGCTGTCCGGTTGCAGCGCGGCGACGAACCCGTACCCGCCCAGCACCACCACGCCGACCCCGGCCAGCCACCACGGCCGGGACTCGCGCACGCTCTGCCAGATCAGCCAGCATCCGCCGATCTCGGCGACGGCGGCGAGGGCGAAGAGGGCGACGGAGCGCAGCACGGTCATGGCGGCCAGCGTAGGGCCGCACCCCGGCGGGCCGGTCGGCGCCGGGGCCGATCGCGTGCCGGGGCCGGCCGGGGGTCGGTCAGAACGCCGAGTGGGTGAACCAGCGGGTGAGCAGGTCCTGGTCCCCCTCGGTCGCCAGCACGGGCGCGGTCCGCTCCAGGCGCCCGTAGACGAGCAGCAGGAGGTCGGCGGCCGCCCCCTGGACGCTCGCGTCGGCGACCGTCCCGGAGTCGGCAGCCCCGGCGCCGGTCGCCCCGGAGTCGGCAGCCCCGGCGCCGGTCGCCGCGGCGCCGGCCGCCTCCAGCGCGAAGCCGTCGGGGCGCAGCCGGACCAGCCAGCTCTCGGGCCCGTCGGTGCAGCGGAAGCGGATGGTCTCGTCCTGGCCGCGCAGCTCGCCCACCTCGGGGCGGAAGAGCGTCGCGAACGGCAGGTTGACCAGGAACTCGTCCAGCCCGTCGACGGCGAGGTCGCGGTCGATCACCGGCTCCAGCCCGAGCGCCAGCTCCGCGTCCACGCGGTGCACCAGCGTCTCGAAGAGCATCCGGCGGGCCCAGAACCGGGCGTGCTGGTCGGCGCCCCAGGCCCACATCGGGGCGTCCGGGTCGGTGCCCGCGAAGGCGTCGGCGGCCTCCAGGGCGCTGGCGGCCAGCCAGCCGGGGTAGTCCTGCGGTGCGTCCGGCAGCTGCAGGTCCACCTCGCGGCTGGTCGGCGGCTGCTGGCTCCGCCGGCGCAGCAGCACCGAGAACCAGCGCTGCACGCTGCCGGCGTGCTTGACCAGGTCGGCCAGCGTCCAGCCGGGGCAGGTCGGCACCGGGGTCGTCGGATCGGCCTTCTCGACCGCCGCCACGAACACGGCGGTCTGGGCGGCCACGGCCGCGCGGTGGTCGACCGGGCGGTGGTCGACCGGGCGCGCGGCGTGGTCGGGGAGCTCGGCTGCGGTCATGGTGGTGCGCCTCCTGGCGTGCTGGGCGGGTGAACCGGCGCCGAAGCCTAACCCGCCCTGACGCGCCTCGACCCGCCCACCGAGGACGGCGGGCGGGTCGAGAGGGGTCCGGTCGGCGGGCGTCCCGTCAGCGGTGGCCCAGCGGGGCGAGCAGGGCGGCGATCCGGGCCGCCGAGGTGCCCAGGCCGCCGGGGCCGGGAGTCGGCAGCGGGCCGGTGGGTGGGCCGGCGGGCCGGCGCAGGGTGCCGGCGCCACGGGCCGCGGTGGCGAGCCGGTGGTGGTGGGCGGCGGGCTGGTACTCCAGCGCGTCCTCCCGGTAACGGTCGCAGTCCCGGTGCCAGACGTAGATGCCGCTGATCCAGTTGTAGAGGTCCGCGACGTACTCGTCGAGCTCCCTGCGCTGGCTCGGGCTGAGGTCGAAGTCGTCGTAGAGCACCGGGAGTTCGTGGGTCGTCAGGTGCTCGATCTGGCGCATCCGGGAGGCCATCAGGTCCTGGACCACGGCGGCGGCGCGGGTGGTGTCGCAGTCCAGGAAGGACTGCACCACCAGGATCGCGTTGTGCAGCTCGCCCTCGAACTGGATCTCCTTCTGGTAGGAGAAGAAGTCGTTGATCAGGCAGGCGTAGTCGCTCACCGCGTTCTCCAGCGCGCGCATCGGGCCGGACTCGAAGACCGCGGCCGGCGCCTCCCGCTGGTGGGCGAACCGGATGAGGCCGGTGGTGAGTTCGGAGCCGAAGGTGTGCCGGCGCATCTCGATGTAGTCGATGGGGTCGGGGATCCGGTGCTGGGCGGTGTTCCGCACCTCCCAGACCCAGCTCTCCAGCATGACCTCGACGGCCTCCCGGAAGGTCTGGCGTGCGGCGGGCGGCATCGGCCGGGCGGTCCGTTCCCAGAGGTCGGCCAGGCCGCGCTCCAGCGCGGTGGCCGGCGGTGGGCCGGCGCTCGGGTCCTGGAGCGGCATGAAGCGGGCGAGTCGCTCGACGCAGGCCTGCGCGCCGGGCACGTTGCCCGGGTGGCCGAAGGCGAGCGGGAACCAGTCGTCCGCGTAGGTGCCCCAGATCAGCCACCGGGCCGACAGGTCCAGTGCCTCGGGGGAGGCGTCCGGCCCGATCCCGGCCGAGCAGAGCGCGAGGTCGTAGGCCTTGAGCTGCCGCTCGCTCCAGACCCCGGAGTCGGGCACGCCCGGGACCACGTCCAGGTACCCCATGGCGCGTGCCCACTCGCCGGAGGTGCGCCGGGCCGCGTCCAGGTGCGGGCTCAGCCGCGGGGCGACGGGCAGCGTGAACTCCGGTACCGGCAGCGGGCCGACCTGCTGGTACGGGACGTGGCTGAAGCCGCGCAGCAGGCCCGACAGGCCCGGCAGGTCCAGGGTGCGGCGCAGGTCGGCGGCCGAGGTGCCGAGCCCGACCGGGACCGTCGAGAACCGGCCGAGCTCGCCGCCCGCGGGGGCGCCCGCGCCGCCGTCCCGGTCGGCGCGGTCGTTCATGTAGCGGCTGGAGCGCAGGTGCCACTCGTGCCCGCCGGACTGCCAGTCCTGCAGCCCCTTGGTGTACGCCAGCACCCGGGCGATCTCGTCGGGGCCCAGCGCGTGCTCGGCGAAGAGCGGCGGCAGTTCGGTCAGCGCGGTGTTCTCGAACTGGTGCAGCCGGGAGGTGAGCAGGTCGTTGACCGCGTCGGCGGCCTGCTGGGTCTCGTAGCCCAGGAAGTGCTCCAGGACCAGCACGCCGTTGCTCAGCTCGCCCTCGTCCCGGGTCTCGCGCTCGTACGAGAAGAGGTCGTTGCGCAGGTGGACGCCGTCGGCGAAGGCGTCCCGCAGCACCCGCAGCGGCCGGCTGCCGGCGACGGCGGCGGGCACCTCGGCCCGGGCCGCGTACTCGATCAGGCCGGCCGACCAGGGCGCGCCGCCGACCTTGCGGCGCATCTCGATGTACTCCACCGGGTTGGGGATCCGGTGGATGTTCATGTTGGCGATTTCCCAGTCGGACTCGTTGAGCAGGTGCCGGGTGCTCTCGGCGAACCTGGCCCGCCAGTCCAGTGACATGGCGGGCACGGTGCGGGCCCAGAGGTCGGCGAGCCCGGCCTCCACCGGGTTGGTCGGTTCCGGGAAGCCGTCGGCCAGGTCCATCGGCATGAAGGCCGGCAGCCGGTCCAGGTAGGCCTTGCCGCCGGCCCGGTCGCCGAGGCGTTTGAAGGTGTCCAGGAAGTGGTCGTCGAAGAAGAACACCCAGACGTACCAGTCGGCGACCAGGTCCAGCGCGGCACTGTCGCAGTCGGGGTGGGTGTAGGCGCAGAGCAGTGCGTAGTCGTGGTCCTCCAGGTCCTGGAGGTCCCAGATGCCGGAGCCCTCCAACATGCCCATGCCACGGGCCCAGTCGCGGGTGTGCGACCGGGCGGACTCCAGGTGCGGGTTGAGCCGGGCGGGGTGCGGCAGGTAGAAGTCGGGCAGGACGAAGGGTTGCGTCACGTGGTTCCCCCCATGGGCCGCGAGCCGGGCGGGCCGTGGCCGGGCCGCCGATCATCCCCAGTGTCGGGAGCGGACCGGCGGCCGGTAAGACGCGCGTGGCAGCGCGGGGGAGGCGTGGGGGCCGGCGCGCACGTGATCTTTGGGGTGAAGAAACGGAGAAGCGGTGGCGGGCCCGCGGCGTGCGGGCTACGGGAGGGCCACGGGCGGGCTACTGGCGGTAGGTGGCCAGGAAGCGGCCGATCCGGTTGATCGCGGTCTCCAGGTCGTCGGCCCGCGGCAGGGTCACGAACCGGAAGTGGTCCGGGCGCGGCCAGTTGAAGCCGGTGCCCTGGACGATGTGGATCTTCTCGCGCAGCAGCAGGTCCAGCACGAACCGCTCGTCGTCCTTGATCGGGTGCACCGCCGGGTCGAGCCTGGCGAAGGCGTACAGCGCGCCCTTGGGCTTGACGCAGCTCACCCCCGGGATCTCGTTGAGGGCGCGCCAGGTGACGTCGCGCTGCTCGGTGAGCCGGCCGGCGGGCAGGGTGAGGTCGTGGATGGACTGGTGGCCGCCGAGCGCGGCCTGCACCGCGTACTGGGCCGGCACGTTGGGGCACAGCCGCATGCCGGCCAGCATGGTCAGGCCCTCCAGGTAGTCCCTGGCGTCCTGCTTGGGGCCGGTGACCACCAGCCAGCCGCTGCGGAACCCGGCCACCCGGTAGGCCTTGGAGAGCCCGTTGAAGGTGAGGGTGACCACGTCGTCGGCGAGCGCGGCCAGGCAGTGGTGCTCGACGCCGTCGTAGAGGATCTTGTCGTAGATCTCGTCGGCCAGCACCATCAGGCCGTGCCGCCGGGCCAGTTCGAGGATCCCCTCCAGGAGTTCCTTCGGGTAGACCGCGCCGGTGGGGTTGTTGGGGTTGATGACGACGATGGCCTTGGTCCGGTCGGTGATCTTCGCCGCGATGTCCGCGAGGTCCGGGTACCACTCGGCCTCCTCGTCGCAGAGGTAGTGCACCGCCTTGCCGCCGGCCAGCCGTACCACGGCGGTCCACAGCGGGAAGTCGGGGGCCGGGACGAGCACCTCGTCGCCGTCGTCCACCAGGGCCTGCACGGCCATCTGGATCAGCTCGGAGGCGCCGTTGCCGAGGTACACGTCGTTGACGGTGACGCCCGCGACGCCGCGCTGCTGGTAGTACTGCACGACCGCGCGGCGGGCGGGCAGGATGCCGCGCGAGTCGCTGTAGCCGTGCGCGGTGGGCAGGTTGCGGATGATGTCCTGGAGGATCTCCTCGGGCGCCTCGAAGCCGAACGGGGCCGGGTTGCCGGTGTTCAGCCGCAGCACGCTGTGGCCGGCCTCCTCCAGGGCGTTCGCCTGGTCGACCACCGGGCCGCGGATCTCGTAGCAGACACCTGCGAGCTTGCTGGACTGCCGAAACTCCATGTGCTGCCTCCCGGCCTCGCCACCACCGTCAACCTGCAAGCTTTGTTCTACCAAGTAAGCACTTGGAAAGTCCAACCTTTTGGTTATGCTGATGCCATGTCACGCCGAAGCTACGACCAGTACTGCGCGATCGCCCGGGCCCTGGACGCGGTGGGGGAGCGCTGGAGCCTCCTGATCGTCCGTGAGCTCCTGGGCGGGCCGCGCCGGTACACCGACCTGCACGCCGACCTGCCCGGGGTCAGCACGGACATCCTGGCGGCTCGGCTCAAGCAGCTCGAGGCGGAGGGGCTGGTCGAGCGGCGCCGGCTGGAGCGGCCGGCCAACGCCACCGTCTACCAGCTCACCGGGCGCGGGGACGAGCTGCGCGTGGTGATCGCGGCGCTCGGCGCGTGGGGCCTGGGCGCGCTCGGCGAGCAGCGGCCGACCGACGCGGTGCGCGGGCACTGGGTGACGGCGGCCCCGGCGGAGGCCGCGGGCGCCACCGCCGAGGCGGCACCCACCGACGCGGCGGGCGTGACGGCGGCCGGTGCGACGGCGGCCGGCGTGACGGTGGGCGGCTGACGGGCCGACCACCCCGAGGACGGACGGCGGCGGGAGCCTCGCGCCCCGCGGCCGTCGCGGGTGCTCGGGGCCGTCGGGAGGGAAGCCCGCCGGCCCCGGGTCGACCCGTCGCCGGCGGGGCCCGGCGGGGACCGGGCGGAAATCCGGTTGGCGAATCCCCCGTGGCCGCGCATAGTGCGAGCGTGACGATCACCGACACCGAACTGCGCCGCGCCACCGACCGGGACGCCGACGCCCTCGCCGCGCTCTACCTGCGCTCCTTCACCAGCGCCCTGCCCGAGGTGCGCCGCGCGCACACCGACGAGCAGGTGCACGACTGGTTCCGCCACGTCGTCGTGCCGCGGCTGGAGACCTGGCTCGCCGCCACGCCCGAGGGCGAGGTGATCGGCCTGCTGGTGCTGGACGAGGGATCGCTCGACCAGCTCTACCTGGAGCCGCAGCGGCGTGGCCAGGGCGTGGGCGACGCGCTGGTGGAGCTGGCCAAGCGGCAGCGGCCGCAGGGTCTGGAGCTGTGGACCTTCCAGGTCAACGGCCCGGCCCAGCGCTTCTACCGGCGGCACGGCTTCACCGAGGCGGAGCGCACCGACGGCAGCGGCAACGAGGAGCGGGAGCCGGACGTGCGCCTGGTCTGGCGGCCGCAGGCCGGCTGAGAGCCGGCTGGGAGGCGCAGGTGACCGGCGAGTAGCATCGGGGAGCTATGGACCAGACCACCCGTACCCCCGCGCGCTTCGGCAGTTACGTCGCCGTCGGTGACTCGTTCACCGAGGGCATGTGCGACGAGCTGCTGCCTGACGGCCAGTTCCGCGGCTGGGCCGACCGTCTCGCCGCCGCGCTGGCCCGCAGGGCGGCCGGCACGGCGGCGGCGGCCTTCGCGCCGGCCGACTTCCGGTACGCCAACCTCGCGGTGCGCGGCAAGCTGATCGGGCAGATCTGCGCCGAGCAGCTGGCGCCCGCCGTGGCCCTGGGCGGCGAGCTGGTGACCCTGGCCGGCGGACTGAACGACGTGCTGCGACCCGGCTGCGTGATCGAGGACGTCGAGGCGCAGCTGGGCGCGGCGGTCGAGCGGCTGCTCGCAACCGGCGCCACCGTGGTGCTCTTCAGCAGCACCGACCCGACCCGCCGGATGGCCGGCAGCGCCCGTCTGCTGCCGGCCATCCACCGGCTGCGGGCCTTCGTGGAGCGACTCGGTGAGCACCCGCGGGTGGTCGTGGTCGACCTCTTCCCGGTCGGCTGCTTCGACGACCGCCGGCTCTGGGCCGAGGACCGGCTGCACCTGTCGCCGGAGGGCCACCGCCGGGTCGCCGAGGCGGTGCTGCAGGCGCTGGGCCGCCCGGCGTCCTTCGACTGGCGCGCCGAGCTGCCGCCGCTGGCCGCGCCCGGGCGGTGGGCCGCGGCGCGGGCGGACCTGCGCTGGCTGCGCCTCCACGTCGGTCCCTGGCTGGTGCGCCGGATCACCGGCCGCTCGTCGGGCGACGGGCGGGCACCCAAGCGCGCGGAGCTGCTGCCCTACCGGGGCTGAAGTCCCTATGATCGGCCCCGATCGCCTGCCGAGGAGCCGCCGTGACCAGCACCACCGCCACCGAGCAGTACCGCGCCGCCCGTGACCTGCTGCTGGGCCTGCGCACCGAGCACGGCGAGAGCCTGCGCCGGTTCGCCTGGCCCGCCCTGGAGGGCACCTTCAACTGGGCCGTCGACTGGTTCGACGCGATCGCGCGCGACAACGCGCGCACCGCGTTGTGGATCGTCGAGGAGGACGGCCGGGAGGCGAAGTACAGCTACGCCGAACTGGCCCACCGCTCGGACCAGGTGGCGCACTGGCTGGCCGGCCGCGGGGTGCGGGCGGGCGACCGGGTGCTGCTGATGCTCGGCAACCAGGTCGAGCTCTGGGAGTCGATGCTGGCGGTGATGAAGCTGGGCGCGGTGATCATGCCGACCACCGCCGCGCTGGGCCCGGCCGACCTGGCCGACCGGATCGAGCGCTCGGGCGCCGCGCACGTGCTGGCCAACGCCGCCGACACCGCCAAGTTCGAGGCGGTGCCCGGCTCGTACACCCGCAGCGTGGTCGGCGGGCAGGACGTGGCCGGCTGGGCGCCCTACCGGGAGGCCTACCGGCTGGCGGACCCCGCGCCGTTCACCGCCGTGACCTCGGTCGAGGACCCGCTGCTGGTCTACTTCACCTCCGGCACCACCAGCCGGCCCAAGATGGTCGAGCACACCCAGGTCTCCTACCCGGTGGGCCACCTCAGCACGCTGTACTGGATCGGGCTGCGCCCGGGGGACGTGCACCTCAACATCAGCTCGCCGGGCTGGGCCAAGCACGCCTGGAGCTGCTTCTTCGCGCCGTGGATCGCCGAGGCGACGATCTTCGTCCACAACTACACCCGCTTCGACGCCGCCGCCCTGCTCGCACAGCTGCGCCGGGCCGAGGTCACCACCTTCTGCGCCCCGCCCACGGTCTGGCGGATGCTCATCCAGAGCGACCTGTCGGGCGGCCCCGGCACGCTGCGCGAGCTGGTCGCGGCCGGCGAGCCGCTCAACCCCGAGGTGATCACCCAGATCGAGCGGCACTGGGGGCTGACCATCCGCGACGGCTTCGGGCAGACCGAGACCACCCTGCTGATCGGCAACACCCCCGGCTCGGTGGTCAAGCCCGGTTCGATGGGCCGCCCGCTGCCCGGCGTGCCGGTGGTGCTGGTCGACCCGGTGAGCGGCCGGCCGGCCGAGGAGGGCGAGATCTGCCTGGACCTCTCACCGCGCCCGCTCAACCTGATGACCGGCTACCTGGGCGACCCCGAGCGCAACGCCGAGGTGACGGCGGGCGGTTACTACCGCACCGGCGACGTGGCCAGCCGCGACGCGCAGGGCTACATCAGCTACATCGGCCGCACCGACGACGTCTTCAAGGCCTCCGACTACAAGATCTCGCCCTTCGAGCTGGAGAGCGTGCTGATCGAGCACCCGGCGGTGGCCGAGGCGGCGGTGGTGCCCGCGCCGGACCCCACCCGGCTCGCGGTGCCCAAGGCGTACGTGGCGCTGGCGCCCGGCTGGGCGCCGGACCGGGCCACCGCGCTGGCGATCCTGCGGCACGCCCGGCAGCACCTGGCACCGTACCTGCGGGTGCGCCGGCTGGAGTTCTACGAGCTGCCCAAGACCGTCTCCGGCAAGATCCGCCGGATCGAGCTGCGGACCCGCGAGGAACGGGCCGCCGGCCCGCTGGCCACCGAGTGGCGCGACGACCAGTTCCCCGAACTGCGCAGCGAGGGCTGAGCGCAGGGCCGAGCGCCGCGCCGAGCGCAGGGCGCCCGCGCGGACCGCTCGCGCGGGCCCGGGCGGCCGGGCGGCGGCCGGGCCGGTGCGCGGCGCGCGGAGCGATGTCGCGGGGAGCTGCCAGAATGCAGAGCGTACGTGCAGGGCAACTCTGGAGAAGGTGACCGGCTTCGTGACCACGCCAGCCGAACGGGCAGCACAGGCAGCAGCGGCAGCCGAACGGGCAGTCGGGCGGCGGATCGCCGAGGAACTCGGGGTCCGCGAGGGACAGGTGAAGGCGGCCGTCGAGCTGCTCGACGGCGGCTCGACCGTGCCGTTCATCGCCCGGTACCGCAAGGAGGTCACCGGCGAGCTGGACGACGCCCAGCTGCGCACCCTGGAGGAGCGGCTGCGCTACCTGCGGGAGTTGGAGGAGCGCCGCACCGCCGTCCTGGAGTCGATCGAGGCCCAGGGCAAGCTGGACGACGCGCTGCGCGCGCAGATCCTGGCCGCCGACTCCAAGGCCCGGCTGGAGGACATCTACCTGCCGTTCAAGCCCAAGCGGCGCACCAAGGCGCAGATCGCCCGCGAGGCGGGGCTGGAGCCGCTGGCCGAGCAGCTGCTGGCCGACCCCTCGCAGGACCCGGCCACCGTGGCGGGCGGCTTCCTGGGCGAGTCGGTGGCCGACGCCGCGGCCGCGCTGGAGGGCGCCCGCTCGATCCTGGTGGAGCGCTTCGCCGAGGACGCCGACCTGATCGGCTCGCTGCGCGAGCGGATGTGGACCCGCGGGCGGGTGGTGGCCACCGTGCGGGCCGGCAAGGAGCAGGAGGGCGCCAAGTTCGCCGACTACTTCGACTTCGCCGAGCCCTACACCCGGCTGCCCTCGCACCGCATCCTGGCCCTGCTGCGCGGTGAGAAGGAGGAGGTGCTCGACCTCGACCTCTCTCCCGAGGACGGCGAGCAGAGCGCCGACCTGCCCGGCCCCAGCGACTACGAGCAGCGCATCGCGGCCCGCTTCGGGGTCGCCGACCACGGCCGCCCGGGCGACAAGTGGCTCGGCGACACCGTCCGGTGGGCCTGGCGGACCCGGATCCTGGTGCGCCTGGGCATCGACCTGCGCACCCGGCTGCGCCAGGAGGCGGAGGACGAGGCGGTGCGGGTCTTCGCCGCCAACCTGCGCGACCTGCTGCTCGCCGCGCCGGCCGGCACCCGGGCCACCATGGGCCTGGACCCGGGCTTCCGCACGGGGGTGAAGGTCGCGGTGGTGGACGCCACCGGCAAGGTGCTCGCGCACGACACCATCTACCCGCACCAGCCGGCCAACAAGTGGGACGCCTCGATCGCCACCCTCGCCGAGCTGGCCGCCCGGCACTCGGTGGACCTGGTCGCGATCGGCAACGGCACGGCCTCGCGCGAGACCGACAAGCTGGCCGAGGACCTGATCAAGCGCCACCCGGAGCTGAAGCTCACCAAGGCGATGGTCTCCGAGGCCGGCGCCTCGGTCTACTCCGCCTCCGCCTTCGCCTCGCAGGAACTGCCGGACCTCAACGTCTCGATCCGCGGCGCGGTCTCCATCGCGCGCCGGCTGCAGGACCCGCTGGCCGAGCTGGTCAAGATCGACCCCAAGTCGATCGGGGTCGGCCAGTACCAGCACGACCTGAGCGAGGTGAAGCTCTCGCGCTCGCTGGACGCGGTGGTCGAGGACTGCGTCAACGCGGTCGGGGTGGACGTCAACACGGCCTCCGCGCCGCTGCTCACCCGGGTCTCGGGGGTGACCGCGACGCTGGCCGACAACATCGTGGCGCACCGCGACGCCAACGGCCCCTTCCGCACCCGCCGCGCGCTCAAGGACGTGGCGCGGCTGGGCCCCAAGGCCTTCGAGCAGTGCGCGGGCTTCCTGCGGATCCCCGGCGGCGACGACCCGCTGGACGCCTCCGCGGTGCACCCCGAGGCCTACCCGGTGGTGCGGCGGATCCTGGCGACCACCGGCGGCACGCTGCCGGAGCTGGTCGGCAACGCGGCGGCGCTGCGCGCGCTGCGGCCGGCGGACTTCGCGGACGACACCTTCGGCATCCCGACCGTCACCGACATCCTGGGCGAGCTGGTCAAGCCCGGCCGCGACCCGCGGCCGGCGTTCAAGACCGCCACCTTCAAGGAGGGCGTCGACAAGATCGGCGACCTGGAGGTGGGCATGGTGCTGGAGGGTGTGGTGACCAACGTCGCCGCCTTCGGCGCCTTCGTGGACGTGGGCGTGCACCAGGACGGCCTGGTGCACGTCTCGGCGCTCTCCACCAAGTTCGTCAAGGACCCGCGCGAGGTGGTCAAGCCGGGCGACGTGGTGCGGGTGCGGGTGGTGACGGTCGACGTGCAGCGCAAGCGGATCGGGCTGACCCTGCGGCTGGACGACGAGGTGGTGGCCGGCCGGCCGGGCCAGGGCGGCGGCGAGAGCGGCAGCCGGAGCGGCGAGGGCCGGGGCGCCGAGGGTCGCGGGGGCGGTGAGGGCCGTGGGGGTGGCGGCCGGGACCGCGAGCGCGGGCCGCGGGCGCCGCGGCAGGACCGGCGCGGCGCGTCGGGTGGCGGCGGCGCGAGTTCCGCGCCCGCGCCCGCCAACAGTGCGATGGCCGACGCGCTGCGCCGGGCGGGGCTGGGCAGGTAGTCCGGGCGGGGCAGTGGAGGTCGGCCCCTTCGACGTCCACTGCCCCGGCGGCCGTCAGCCTCTCGCCGCGGCCCGCAACTCCGCCGCGAGCGCGATCAGTTCGCCCCACCAGGGCTCACGGCCGCGGGTCAGCAGCAGGCCCGCCTCGGCCGCCGGCAGCGCCCGCACGGCCACCACCTGCTCGCCGTCGGGCGGGTTGGTCGGCGCGGAGTCGACCACCACGTCCGCCCAGCCCCAGAGCCAGGCCTTCTCCGGGTGCGGCTGCCAGGGGCGGTAGGGCGTGGGACGGTCGGTGACCGCGCGGTGCGCGCCGACCCAGACCGGCTCGCCGAGCAGCCGGGCGCCGGCCTCCTCGCGCAACTCGCGGACCAGGCAGGCGTCCACCGACTCGGCGACCTCACGGGTCCCGCCGGGCAGGAACCAGTGGCCGCGGGCCTCCTGACAGAGCACCACCGCGTCGCCGCTGAAGCCGATCAGGTGGATGTTGGTGATCAGTTCGTCGGGTGGCAGACCGAGGCTGAACTGCGCGTCGATGCCGCCCCACTCCCAGCGCTGGGGCGCGAAGAGCGCGGGAAAGCGGTCCTGGGGCGGGTGCGCGAGATCCGTGATTTCCGTCATCGGGTGATCGTAGTGCGTGACGGTGCGTCAACCGGACGGCCGCCGGGCGGCGAAAACGCGTTGCCGGCCGGAGGCCGTGCGCCGTACCCTCCAGCTCCACCCACGTCGGAGGCCCGTCCTTGAACCGTTCCACCCCGCACTTGCGCCCCACCGTCGAGGGCGACCTCGACCGGATCCTGCCGCTGCTCACCGGCGCCCCGGCCTGCGCGGGCCTGACGGCGGCTTCCTACCGGGCCAAGCTCGCCGACGCCCAGTACCGCCCCGAGTGGACCTGGGCGGCCGAGGACGACGCGGGCACGCTGCTCGCGGTGGCCGTCTGGTGGGGCGGCTCGCACGAGGCGCGGCCCGGCGCCCTCGACGGCTTCTTCACCGCCGCGTCGGTCGGCGAGGGTCCCGAGCGCACCGAACTGGCCGCCGCGCTGCTGCGCGCCGCGCACGCGGCCTTCGCCGCCACCGGCGGTGCGGGCCGCTCCGGTGACGCCACGACCCCGCCGGAGTACCACGTCTTCCTGCCCGGCGACTGGCGCGAGCAACCGGCCGTGGCCGCCGACCTGGGCTGGCGCCGGCAGGCGGCCGCGCTGGCCGGCCTGAGCGCCTCGCTGGAGCGGCTGCGCTTCGAGTGGAGCCCCGCGGACGCACCGCCCGTCGCTGACGCGCGGCTGACCTTCGAGCCCGAGGCGGACGACGAGGCCTTCGTCGAGCTGGCCCGCCGGGCGCTGACCGGCAGCCTGGACAGCCACTCCAGCACCGAGGCGGCCAGGGTGGGCGCCGAGCGGCAGGCCCGGGAGGACATCGCGTTCTACCGGGACTCGATGCTCGGCGAGCGCTCCTGGTGGCGGGTGGCGCGCGACGCCCAGGGCGCGGTGGTCGGGTTCGGCCTGCCCTCGCGCAACCACGCGGCCGCGGTGGTCGGTTACCTCGCGGTGCTGCCCGAGTACCGCGGCCACGGCTACGCGGTGGGCATCCTGGGGGAGATCACCCGGATCCTGGCCACCGAGGCCGGCGCGACGCTGGTGCGCGCGGACACCGACCTGGTGAACCGGCCGATGGCCGAGGCGTTCGCCCGCGCGGGGTACCGCAACGAGAGCCGCCGGCTGGTCCTGTCGGCCGGCTGAGCGCGCGGGGCCGGTGCGGTACTCCCCATCGGCGGGTCGATGCGGCAGTCTGGTCCTGTCGAACTTACCCGCGAGTAGGGAGCAGGGCATGCCGCACACCCACGAGGTCACCAACCAGGTCCCGCCGCCCTACGGTCACACCACCGCCGAGGACCCGGCCCTGCTCGCCGCCCTGCACCGGGCCGGCGCCGGCTGGGCCGAGCCCGAGCTGCGCGAGCTCGGCCGGCTGGCCGGCACCGAACAGGCAGCCGAGTGGGGCCGGCTGGCCAACGAGAACGAGCCGGTGCTGCGCACCCACGACCGCTACGGCCACCGGATCGACGAGGTCGAGTTCCACCCGGCCTGGCACCAGCTGATGGGCGTGGCCGTCGAGCACGGCCTGCACGCGGCGCCCTGGCGCGACCCGCGCCCCGGTGCGCACACCGCGCGCGCCGCCAAGTTCTACCTCTGGGGCCAGGTCGAGGCCGGGCACAGCTGTCCGATCTCGATGACCTACGCCGCCGTGCCGGCGCTGCGCGCCACCCCCGCGCTGGCCGACTGGCTGGAGCCGCTGCTGGCCTCCACCGTCTACGACTTCGGGCTGCGCGAGCCGAGCGGCAAGCGCGGGCTGATCGCCGGCATGTCGATGACCGAGAAGCAGGGCGGCTCCGACGTGCGGGCCAACACCACCACCGCGATCCCCAGCGGCGACGGCAGCTACCGGCTGCTCGGCCACAAGTGGTTCACCTCCGCGCCGATGTCGGACGTCTTCCTGACACTGGCCCAGGCACCCGGCGGGCTCAGCTGCTTCCTGCTGCCGCGGGTGCTGCCGGACGGCACCCGCAACGCGCTGCGCATCCAGCGGCTCAAGGACAAGCTGGGCAACCGCTCCAACGCCTCCGCCGAGCTGGAGTACGAGGAGGCGGTGGGCTGGCTGGTCGGCGAGGAGGGGCGCGGGGTGCGCACCATCATCGAGATGGTCAACATGACCCGGCTGGACTGCACGCTCGGCGCCGCCTCCGGGATGCGGCTGGGCGTCCAGCGGGCCGTCCAGCACGCCACCCACCGGCGCGCGTTCGGCGCCGCGCTGATCGACCAGCCGCTGATGCGCAACGTGCTGGCGGACCTGGCGCTGGAGTCCGAGGCGGCCACCACGGTGGCGCTGCGGCTGGCCGAGGCCACCGACCGCGGGCTCGCCGGCGAGGAGAGCGAACTGCTCCTCAAGCGGCTGGGGTTGGCAGTGAGCAAGTACTGGGTCTGCAAGCGCGGTCCGGCGCACGCGGCGGAGGCGCTGGAGTGCCTGGGCGGCAACGGGTACGTGGAGGAGTCCGGCATGCCGCGGCTCTACCGGGAGGCCCCGCTGGTCTCCATCTGGGAGGGCTCGGGCAACGTGGCGGCGCTGGACGCGCTGCGCGCGATGGTCCGCAGCCCGCAGTCGGTGGAGGCCCTCTTCGCCGAACTCGACGCGGCCGCCGGCGCGGACCGGCGCCTGGACGCGGCGGTCGTCGCGCTGCGCAAGGAGCTCGGCGACCCGGGCGAGGTGGAGTACCGCACCCGGCGGCTGGTGGAGTCTATGGCCCTCGCGCTGCAGGGATCCCTGCTGGTGCGCCACTCGGCTCCGGCGGTCGCCGACGCCTTCTGCGCCTCCCGGCTGGCCGGCGACCACGGCGGCGCCTTCGGCACGCTGCCCGCCGGCGTGGACACCGAGGCGATCATCGCGCGGGCCCGGATGGTGCCCGCGTAGCCGCGACCCCGGCCGCCTTTAGGGCCGTCCCCGCCGTGCGCGGGGGCGGCCCTGCGGCGTTCGGGGCGATTCGATCAGGTGACGTGGTCCGCACCGCCGGCCGCGCCTACGGTTCTCGGCACCGGGAGCCCGGCAACAGGCCCCAGGGGAGATCACGTTGACGTGAAACGCTTGTGCGGGCCCTCGTCACACCGCCATAGTGTTCTCCCAAATACCCCACTGGACAAGGGAATTGACTGTACATCAGTAAACGGATCGAGCGGCCGAGCGGTCTCGTTCCGACGGAGGGGAAAGACATGGTCAACGCCCCGGTGGCCCGGTACCAGGACGAACTCGCCCGAGAACTCGAGAGTTTGGCGCACGAACCGCGACTGCTCCCGCACCGCGGCGCGTTGCGGCTGCTGGCCCGCGCGGTCGAGTCGGGGCAGGGCCTGACGCAGTGGGCGGGCGGCGGACTGGTCGCCGCGTACGCCGGCCCGGACGCACTGGTCCCCGACGCCGCAGGTGCCGCGCGCTGGGCCCGCCGGGCGGCGACGGCCTCCTCCGTCCTGGTCTTCCTGCCACTGCTGCTGACCTGGACCGGCCTGGCCTTCGCGGCCTACGCCTACGGGCAACAGCAGCGGGATGGCGGCGCGCCGGCCACCGGCACGTTCCTGGAACTCTGGCAGCAGGGCTTCCACGGCCACCTCTGGGAGCCGCTGCGCTTCGACTGGCTGGTCGGCTACACGCTGGCGCTGCTCGTCGCGCTGATCACGGTGAGCATCCTGCGCCAGCTCTGGGAGCAGCGCGACGAGCAGCGGGCCGGCGAGCTGCTGCGCCGGCTGACCGGCGCGCTGGCCGCCACCGAGGCACGCGCGACGGCGGCCGCGCACACCGAGCCGCTCCGCTTCGCCCAGGAACTCCAGGGCGCCGCCCAGGGGTTGCGGGAGATCGTCGAGCTGTCGACGCAGAGCGGGGAGCGCTCCCTGGTGCTGCTTCGGCAGGCGGTCGAGGTCGTCGAGCGGCAGGCCGAGGCGGTGCGGTCGCTGCAGGAGGCCGCGACGGCGCTGCGCGCGGGTAGCGACCAGGTCTCCCGGGTCACCGGGGAGGCGGCCGCGGCGGCCGGGCGCTCGGGAGACCAGGCGCAGCGGCTCGGCGACCAGGTCGCCACCGCCGTGACGGGGCTGACCGAGGGGGTGGAGGCCGGGACCCGGCAGGCCGCGGAGCGGATCGGCGCGGCCGCCGAGACGGCCGCCCGGCGCTTCGACCTGGTGATGACCGGAGCGACGGACCGGCAGGCCCGGCAGGCGGCCGAGCCGGCCGGGGCGCTGGAGCGGCGCGCGGTCGAGCAGGCGGCGGGACTGGAGCGGCGCGCGGTCGAGCAGGCGGCGGGACTGGAGCAGCGTGCCAAGGCGGCCGAGGAGTCGCTGGCGGCCGGACGGGACGCGCTGACCGAGGCGGCACGGGCGCTGGGGGCGAGCGCGGCCGGGCTGGACCGTGCGGTGACCGTCCTGCCGCCCGCGCTGGCCGACGCCGCGCAGGAGGGGGCGGAGCACATCGGAGCGGCGTACGAGGTGGCGGTCCTCGCGCTGGCGACCTCACTGCGCGGCGAGGTGGAGCTGGCCGCCGCCGCGATCGGGGACCAGCTGGCGGAGCTGGCCACGCTGCTGGACCGCCAGGCGGAGCGGCGGGAGAGTCTGCGGGAGCCGCCGGCGCAGGCGCCCCGCGACCTGCCGCGCGACGAGCCCTTCGACGAGCCTTTCGACGTGCCACGGGACGCGCCCCGCGACCTGCCCTTCGACGTGCCACGGGACGCGCCCCACGACGTGCCCGTCGACCGGCCGTTGGACCTGCGGTGAGCCGCCGTGGCCGCGGTGGCGCCCCGGCGCTGTCACAGCTGGCCGGCTGGCTCTTCGCCGACCTGCTGCTGATGCTGGTGGTGGTCGTCCTCGGCGGTCAGAGCAGCGCGCGGAACCCGGTCGCCGACGCCTCCGCCTCCCCGTCGGCCCCCGCCACCGCCCCCACCTCGGCGGCGCCGTCCACCGCCGCCCCCACCGCGAGCTCGCCGCCGGGGCTGGACCCGCACAGCGTCTCGGTCTCGGCCCCGGTCGACCCGGACGCGTTGATCAACGGATCCGCCGCGGCCCGGGCCGACCTCGGCGCCAAGGTGCGCGAGCTGATCAGGCCCTACCTGCCCCGGCAGGCCGCCCTGGTGATCGTCTGGGGCTCCGCCGGGGGCTGCCGGGGCTGCCCGCCCGATCTCGGGCGCAGCAAGCAACTCGCTGACGCGGTGGCGCCGTTGGTCCACGACTTCGCGCCGGACTTCTTCCCGCCCTACGACCCGAAGATCATCCGCGGCTACTACGACGGGGAGGGCGGCTCGGACACGGTCCGGTTCGAACTCTTCTTCATCCGCGCCTGACCTCCCCCATCCGTCCGCCCCGCCCTCGCCCGCCGACTTGCCCGCCCCTCCCTTCGCGCCCGAAGGAGCACACCCATGCCACGCCCGTTGAGCTTCCGTGAGATGTGCCAGTACGCCGAGGCCGTCGAGTCCCTGCTGCGGGGGCTCGACCCGCCGCAGAGCCCCGAGGAGCAGGACGCCCGCGAGCGGGTGGCCGCCGCGGCCCGGGAGCTGCGCGACCGCGCCCAGGCGCCGGTGTCGGTGGCGGTGGTCGGGGAGTACAGCCGGGGCAAGTCGCTGCTGCTGGGGACCCTGCTGGGCCGTCCGGACCTGCTCGCGGTGGACGAGCGGCCGGTCACCGGGAACATCACCGTGCTGCGGCTGCGGCAGGGCCCGGCGGGCAGCGCCACCCGGCTCGGCGCCACCACCCGGGTGCACTACCTGAGCCGGGACCAGCTCGCCACCTGCGTGCGGGAGATCCTTCAGGAGCTGGTGGAGAAGGTGGACGCCCAGCACCCGGGCCTGCGCGCCGGTGAACTGCTGGGCGGCAACGACCCGGTGAACGGTCCGCGGGGCTGGGCGGAGTTCGACGCCTGGTACCCGTGCCTGTGGGGCGCGGCGGTCGCCGGCCTGACCGCGGTGGACCGCCGCACGGTGGCGCCCACGCACCGCGACACCGTGGTCGAGCTCTGCCGGATCCGTGACGCGCTGCGCGGGCAGCAGGACGTGGTCGGCGCCGGGCCGCTGGAGCTCGACACCGCCACCGTGCGCGACGTCCTGCAACTGCCGCCGGCCGAGCCCACGCCGGACGAGCCGCCGCGCGCCAGGGTGACCCGGTTCGGCCGGGCCGACCTCGCGGCCGGCGGCGAGGTGCTGCGGGCGAGCTTCCCGCTGGTCGAGCGGGTGGAGCAGGACGTGGAGGTCGGACCGGACGACTGGGACATCAGCGGTCTGCTGGCCGAACAGGACGTCCAGTTCCTGGACTTCCCGGGGATCGGCGCCGCCGCCTCGTACGGGCGGGACAAGAACCTGAGCCGGCGCGAACTCGCTTCGGTGCACACCATCCTGCTGGTGCTGCACGCCAAGTGGGCCTACTCGCAGGACGCGTTGGCGTTCTGGGACATGCTGAGCGCGGACGGCCGCTCGCCGCAGGCGTTGAGCCGGGCCGCCCTGGTGGCGGCCAACGTCTTCGACGAGGTCGCGGTGCCGGCGCTGCCCGCCGGGCCGCTGCCACTGGAGCAACTGCTGTTGCTGGCCGATGCGGTCAACGGCATCCACACCCAGGCCGGCAAGTACGTGGGCGGTTGGGCGGACCGGGTGCTCGCGGTCTCGGCGGTCACCGCGCTGCTGCACTACGGGATGGACTACCGGCAGGCCTCGCCCGCCACCCGCGCGCTGATCGACGCCACCCGGGCCAAGTCCGGCCAGCAGGAGGGCCGCTGGTCGCAGGTGGCGGACCGGCTCGCGGCCGCCGACCCGGCCAACGTGTGGACCCCGCGGCTGCGGGCCTTCGACCAGGACGGCGGCCTCGCGGCGCTGCGCGCCCTGCTGGAGTCGCACGTGCGCGCGCACGGCGTGGCCCAGAAGCAGGAGCGCGCGGAGCGTTCGCGCCAGAAGCTCGACGTCCAACTCAAGTCCCTGCGGAGGCTGTTGAACCGCGATGCGGAGGCCCCGCCGGAGGAGTACCGGCAGGCCGCGGAGAACTTCGGCCGGATCCGGGAGGTCTTCGACCGGATCGCCCGCCAACTGGACTCGCTGCGCGAGCAGTACCCGCTGCAGGTCCCGGACGGCCCGCTGCCGCCCGACTCCGCCGAGGTGATGCGCCAGGCCCGCACGGCCGTCTACACCTGGCCGCAGTGGGACCAGTTGCTGGAGCGGGCGCTCAACGACCCCGAGCAGCTGGTCACCCGCAGCGTCGCACCGGTGGACAACCCGCTGCTGCCGCAGCGGATCCGCGCCGCGCGGGCCCGTGAGGAGGCCTCCGAGGACAGCACCGCCGTCTACCTGAGCACGTTCGAGCAACTGGTGGAGAGCGCCGCCGAGCGCAACCTGGCGGCGGTGGCCGACTGGCTGGACAGCTGGACCGAGCACTGGGAGGTCGACGGCGGCCCGCTGCGCGGCTGGCTCGAGCCCGACTCCGACGCCTGGGACCTGCTGGAGAGCCTCTACGCCCGCCGCGGACGCAGCCCCGGCTCACTGGACCTGGTCCGCTACGGGCTGGAGTTCGCCGAGCTGGCCGAGGACCTCAAGACCTCGCTCGGCGAGCAGCAGGCCCGCTACCGGCGCGACTGGGCCCAGGCGTTCCCGGCCCAGCGCGGGCACGCGCTGCCCTGGCACCACCGGGGCGGGGCCGGCCCAGGTGGACGCCCACCTGGACGCGGTGCTGCGGGAGCTGGTCGGGGTGCTGGCGGAGATCTTCCGCACCGCCCGGCAGGCGCTGCTGGCCGCCGAGGACTTCCGCGCGCCGGCCCCGGCCGGCGGCCCGCAGGACGAGAGCGAGGACGGCACCGTGCCGCGCACCATCGAGAAGCTGCTGCGGGCCTGGAACGAGGAGGAGGACCGATGACCGGCGCACTGACCATCAGGTTCCGCGCACCGCGGGCCGAGCAGGGCGCGTCGCCCCTGGTACTGCCCGAGGGCGCGCACCAGTTCCGGCTGTTGCCCGACGCGGACGGCTACCTGCTGCCCGAGGTCCTGCTGGCGCAGGACGGCTTCCGCGGCCACCTGACGGCGCACCTGCCGGCCCGGCTGGAGATCGCCGCCGAGGACGGCTCGCGGCTGCCCGACACGCTGCCGGGCGCGCTGCGCACGGTCTGGGCCCCGCTGGAGGCCAACCGGGTGACGGTCGACGGCGAGCGGCTGCTCTCCGGCAACGCCCGGCTGCCGCTGCACCTGGTCCACGAGGAGGCGGCGGACGGCGCCGGCGCACCGGTGGAGCCGGTGCGGCTGCTGGTCTCCTGGCGGGTGGAGTACTCCGGCGCCCAGGACGCCGGCACTGCGCACGCCACGGTGCTGGTCGAGTTCCACCCACCGGGCAGCGCCCCGCCCGCGCCGCGGCCGGCGGCCGCCGAGGAGCTGCTGGTGCTGCGCCGGCGCACCCGGGTGGCGGACCACGGGCGGGTGGTGGCGGTCGACTTCGGCACCACGGCGTCCACCGTCACGGTGGTCGACACCCGGCGGATCGCCAACCACCCGATGGACGCGACCCAGAAGGAGACCCTGGCGGACGCGCTGCAGCGGCTCACCGCGCCGCCCCCGGACGCGCCACCGGCCTGGCTGCGCGCGCTGGAGGAGCTGCGGGCCGAGCACATCGTGCTCAACCGCCACCAGCAGCGCGCACTGAGCGGCGCGCAGGCGCTGGAGCGGCTGGGCGAGGCGGAGGTGGCGACCGCGGTGCTGCTGCGGATCGAGCGGATCCGGCGCGGCGCCGAGCCGGCGCTGCGGTCCTGGCTGATCGAGCACCTGCACCAGGCCGGACTGCGCACGGTGACCACGCCCGCGCTGGAGTTCAACGCGCTCGGCGCCGTGCAGTACCCCGACGGCGCCGGGAACCTGACCCGGGCCCCCGCCACCGCCCTGCGGCCGGTCGAGGGCGACCTGGAGCGGCGGGGCGTGTCGGTGTACGACGGGAGGGGCTACGAGCTCAGCGCGGGCGGTCCGGAGGCGATCGTCGGGCTCAAGCGGAACCTGTTCGAGAAGCCGGTCGGCGCGCTGGAGCCGGGCGAACTCTCGCCGGTCCACCTCGCCCAGCACATGTTCCACCTGCTGATCGACCGCGCCGAACGCTCCGGCGACGGCGCCGGTGACCAGCAGCCGATGGGCACCGCGCTGCTCACCTACCCCACCTCCTCGCACCCCGAGAGCCGCGAGCTGCTGGTGGAACTGGTCCGCACCGGGCTGTCCATCGGCAACGTCGAGCTGACGGTCGACGAGGGGCTGGCGGCCGGGCTGTACTTCCTGATGCGTGACCTCTCCGCCGACCTGGATCAGGGCGTGGAGGCGCTGCGGGCGGCCTCGCGCCCGGTGCCGGGCCGGCCGGGTACCTGGCAGCGGATCATGCTGGTGGTCGACATCGGCGGCGGGACCACCGACATCGCCCTGCTGGAACTGACCCTGCGGGACGTGACGGTGGAGCAGAACGCTGCCCAGGCCTTCGTCTCGGGGCGCGACTACCTGCTGGAGCCGCGCATCCTGGGCACCATCGGTCACGGCCAGCTCGGCGGGGACCTGCTGACCCTGCACGTCCTGTACTGGCTCAAGGCGCGGATGGCGGACGCGGCCCGCAAGCGCCCCGAGGAGTCGGGCGGGCGCAGCCGCGCCGCCCAGGTGGCCGAGGAGGCCCGCGAGCACCGCGAGTCGCTGGTCGGCCCGGCCCTGCGCCGGGACCTGCAGCGGCTGCTGCCCAGCCACTGGGTCGGCGAGTCGGGCACGCCGCTGGCGCTGACCGAGGCGGAGCTGGCCAAGCGCCGGCTGCGCTTCCACGACCTGTGGCAGCTGGCCGAGCAGGCCAAGCAGGTGCTGGGGCAGGAGGCGGAGCCGTTCCACATCAACCAGGGCAAGCTGCTGAAGGTGGCCACCTCCGAGGGCCTGCCGGTGAGCCACCTGGGCGAGGGCCTGAGCCTGCCGGTCGAGGAGTTCCGCACCCTGGTGGAGCCGGCGCTGGCGCAGGCGGCGGAGATGGCGGCCACCCTGGTCACCGACGCCTTCCGGCGGATGGGGCGGGACCGGGCCCGGGCGGCGGCGCGCGGCGAGCAGGCGCCGCCCGAGCCGGTGCTGGACATGGTGGTGCTGGCCGGCCGGACCAGCGCGATGCTCGCGGTGCGGCGGGCGCTGGAGAGCGCGCTGCTGGCCGCGCGCTGGAAGTCCCCCGAGGACGACGAGCTGCGGCCGGTGGCCTGGAACCCGACCCAGCTCTTCACCGAGACCGGCTACCTGGCCAAGCAGGCCACCTCGATCGGCGCCGCCTGGGCGCACGTGATGAGCGGCTACCGCGGGCACGGCGCGGACCGACGCCGGCAGGCGCAGGAGAGCCGGCCGGCGGGGGAGGGCCAGGAGGCGGCGGAGGGCCAGGAGGTCCCGCGGGCTCCGCGGGGTCCGGCCGAGGCGGACACCGCGCCGCCGGACGCCGACATCCAGGGCTCCGAGCTGGGCATCGTCACCGGCGGGCTCTTCGCCTGCCTGCCCTGCGACTTCGAGCTGGCGGCCCAGGGCGGGCTCGGCCACACGCTCTTCGAGTCCGGTACGCCGTACCGCGAGATCGGCGCGGACGGCACTCTGGGACTGCGCTCCGGCTGGCGGCGGGTGGTGCGCCGGATCGAGGTGCACCGTCCGCGGGCGGGCAGCCGCTCGATCCAGTGGGGCGTGCTGGAGACGGTCCGCCGGGCCGCCGCCGAGCAGTACCGACTGCGGTTGCCGGCCTGGGACTTCGACGGTGAGCCGCTGGTCCGCTACCAGGTCGAGATCGACAACCAGCTCAATCTCTTCGTCGACTTCTGCTACGGCCGGCGCAACCACTACCACGTCGGCGGGCCCCGGGAGTTCGAGGAGGAGTCGGTGCTGCGGCTGGCCGGCGCGGCGGACGGCACGTTGCTCTTCGACGCGGAGCTGGGCGTCCTGGCGGTGCCCGGCACGATCTGCGCCGCGCCGGTGGCGGCCGACGAACCGGGCTTCGCCCTGACGGAGGTCTTCCCCGCCTGGCAGCCGGGCGCCGACGGCCTGGACCTGGACTACCTGCCGGAGCTCTTCCACACCGCGCCCGAGCCGGACCCGCAGGTGGCGCCGGTGCCGGGCCGGATCCGCGACCTCGAACTGCGCCCGCAGAGCGGGTACCTGTACTTCTACCTGCGCCCACCGGTCGGCCCGCCCGCCTACCTCGGCCGGCTCGTCGTACCGCCGGCCAACGCGCAGGTGGCCCGCGACATCTTCAAGGTGAGCCTGGACGCGGCCGGCCGGCTGCGGCTGCACCGCGGTGAGATCCCCTACCCGCAGGTCGGCTCGCTCGGCGCGGTCGAGGAGCACCCCGGCTGGGTGTACCGGACCGGCATGGACCGCGGCATGCCCGACTTCGAGAACCTCTGGGACCCCTTCAACGGGAGGCACTGATGACGGAGCCGGACACCGTCGAGGGCCGGTTGCGGGCCTTCGCGCAGGAGGCGGCGCGGCTGCTGCGGCTGTCGGACGGCCGGGCGGCGCGGGCACTGCTGCTGGCCGGGCTGGTGGCGCTCGCCGACGAGCTGGAGCAGGGCCACGGGCACCGGCCGCCGCTGCTGGACGACGGTGACGCCGCGGTGCTCGGGCTCACCGCGCCGGCCGCGCACGTGAGTTGGGCGATCAGGCTGGCGGGGCGGGAGGAGGTGGTGGCCGGGCCGGGGGGTGAGCCGGATCCTGTGCCGGCACCGGTGCCGGTGCCGGTGCCGGTGCCGGTGCCCGTACTGCCTTCGCCGGCCCCG